>NZ_JXIS01000027.1:0-52534 GCF_000836715.1 Bacillus sp. L_1B0_5
CCACCATGAAAACCTGCTGTTCCTTCTTCGCCATAATAAGGACAATATAGGCCAGTCCCATCTTTTACTTTTAATTCTCCTGTACCTTTCATATCATCAAATGTGCCCTTAATTGGTGTCCAACCAATAACAGTAGACATATCATCCCACATGACGCGCTCCCTTTGCTGAGCAGGCTTTTGCATTACAGTTAGAGGATGTCCAAGTCTAAAATAGTTACGATTTCCTGGAGATTCGTCAAAGAATACATCTAAAAATGTAGCAGGTTGTTTAACATTTATTTCAATACGAGGCGGCGTTTCCTCAGTGCCAGTATTTTCGAAAGAAGATGTTAATTCTGCGACCCCTTCTTTAGCAAATTTATGTTTTTTTACCTTTCCTAACTTATAAGGCATAGGTGCAATAAAGGTAACTGTTCCTTTCCCTCTATTAACCAACTCTTCAGCATCAAACGAACCGTCTACAACAACTAAATAAGTACGATCCGGCTCATCGTCAAACACTAATTCGCATTCGCGTTCAGTGACTAACCAATCCGCTAAATCCTCTTTAACTTTTTGTAAATCTCCTATGTTTTCTCCCTTAACAATAAGAGGCACGTCTATTTGACGTGCCTCAATTTCAGTATTTAGTAATATAGATCCAGGATGACCTGGAATATTTAAAAAATTACGTTTGACTGGTGCCCATGCAGGACGTTTTCGACCGACAGGCATTACAATATAATCTTTTCGTTGATTGTTAAAGGTGAAACTTTGGTATTCACTCATATTCTCACCCCTTAAATCGATCTCTTTGCTGTTTTTCTCGTTCTTGAATTTCAGTAGTATATGGAGCCGTTATTTTCGCAACCTCTCTGCCATCCATTAGAGATGTAAGATTAACCGTTAGATTAATCTCTTTATTATTAGAAGTTGCAGGTTGCACTGCAGTGATGATTTTATTTAGATTTGGTATGCTACTAGCTGATAAAGAAGGAATTTTACCGTCAAGATTATGCATAAACTTATCCGATAAATTCATCTGCACATTTTGTAACGTCTTCTTAATACTTTCTGAAGCTACATCAAAGTTTATATTCCCACTAATTTTTTGACTTAATGTATCTTTTACATTATCCATTACATCAGTAATTCTATCTCCAAATGTTTGGGCATGTGCCATAACCCTGTTGGTCATGCTTGCTACATTATCTACAAAAGGTTCTACAAAAGAAGATCCATCTATAGCTCCCGTAAAGCTATCTAGCATAGAAAATGCAGATTGCGCTAGATTGCGTGAAGCAGTTACAACAGTTTTTGTGGACTCTCCAATACCTGCTGCAAATCCTGTTCCGAAATGAAAACCTATCTCACGTTTAACCTTACGAGATGGCGAACGAACTTCTAACCATCTTCTTGCAGCCTCAAAAGCTGTTGAAGCTAGAGCTTCTCCGGCGCTTTGTGCAAGACTTTTTCCGTTGCGGATACCACTAGAAAAACCAGATGCAAAGTGAGACCCTAGACTTTCTGTATTAGAATTTTTTAACCCTCGTTCTCCCGCTGATGCAACATCGCTACCTGCATTTTGTGCTTGACCGCGAGTTGACATTAAACCACTAGCAAATCCATTACCACCCTTTAAACCGAACGGATCACCGTTAATATTTCCGAATGCTCCATGAGCAGCATTCACGTTTTGTTGGGCATTATTCTGCGCATTACCTTTTTGAGAACCGATACCTTGTGCAAAATCAATTCCACCTTTTTGACCAGATGGATTACCGTTTATTGTATTCATACCTTCTTGGGCTGCAGCAACAACATCTAAAGCACTACCTTTTATGTAACCACGTTTAGATAGTATTCCATCTCCAAGGTTCGTACCGCTTTTTGCTCCACCTCCACCATCAGATGTGCCGGCTAACGCGCCTTCAACTCCACCTCGTTGTTGATTAGCTGCATTAACAGGAGAAGGGTTGGAACCTAATCCATATCCAAGTGTATTAGAGATATCAGAACCAATTTGCGTAGCATCTAATTTCGCACCGTTAGCGATTAATTCTTTGATAATCATCGCAGCTGTTTGGGCATCGATTTGCTTACTTTGCATACCTTGTATTAAAGATTGGACTGTAAATGTGCCTTCTGCTCCAAGATCAACACTTGCATTACTTTTAATATCTAAACCAATCAATTGCGCTACCTGACTTACAGATAAGGCTCCGATATTCATTCCGTTTACAAGCGTTTGTATATTTGCTTGTCCTTCTGCAGTAGCATCTACTTTTACGCCATTCTTAACTTGCTGCTGAAAATACTGAAATACCGTATCAAAAGATAAAGTTCCGTTTTGTAGCCCTTGCATCCAGGTGCCAATTGTCATTTGGCCATAAATTCCAAGGTCGATATTAGTATCATTAGCAAGTTTTACACCTAATGCCTGTTTAATTTCAGAAGTGTCTTTTCCTATAAGTCCTTGTGTAAAGGTCTGCATAGAAGACATTCCACTTTCGGATAAATCCACTTTGTAAACATCTTTTAGTTTATTAGCGTTCGCTACTGCTACATCATTCGCCTGTAACTCACCGTTTTTTAGCTTATCAACAAAGGATTTGACCGTGAATGTTCCTGCAGGTCCTAAATCAACCTTCATCTTCCCATCAATTTCTTTTGCCATAGTTTCAGCAAGCATAATTGAGGATTTAGTACCTTTAGATAACTCCGCAGTATATTGATTTATATTTTCGATTTTTTCTCGACCATACTGTTTTTCATAATTAGCTAAGGCTTCTTTATGTGATTTTTCCGCTTTGTCTTGCTCACTGTTAAAGCGACTCATGGCCTCACCATAAGTTTCTGCTCCGAATAACAATTCTTTATATTTTTCGTACCAAGCAGCTTTTTCTAATTCTTTTTTACGAGGATTAGCTAATACAAGAGCAGCATCTTCAGCTTTCAAATTATTTTCTAGAGCTTTTGTGCCCTCATTACGGATACCGATTAAATCCATAACGTGTTTCTTTTCGTATAGATCAATAGCATCTAAAGTTGCTTTGCGGTCACCATCGTTTATTTTCCCTAGATTGTATTCTTTTTCGATTCGTTCACGCATTTCATCCGTTTGTTTTGTTAAACCATCCATACCCTCTTTGAAGGTGGTCATTATTTCCCCGAACTTCTTTTTACCTGCTTCTACGCTTAAAAGTCCGCCTTTATTTATACTATCGGCTAATCCAGTTAATTGACTTGCTTTATCGTAGAATAACTTTATATTATTATCTGCTACTGCCATTGCCTGACGATATTGTTCAGCAAAGTCTTTTGGCATCTTAGAGATGTCGCCCTGGTACTTCTGCACACCTTCCATAAGAACTTTATTTGCAGTTTTTGCTGCTTCAATTTGTTTGTTTATGGAATCTACAATATTATTTTTAACTGTTTCAAGCGTTTTCTGAGCACTCTCAGGCACAACACCCATTAATTGAGCAAACATTGTTTCGAATTGTCCTTTTTTCCCGTCCAATTCTTTTATAACTTCGTTCGTCATCTCCTGGAATGCTTGGATGGTTTCACTCTTCGCTTTTTCCGCTTCTTCACCGGTTTTTGTTCTTAGCTCCATCATGTGCAGAATTGCTTTATCTTTTAAATCTTGGTAATGCTGAGCCCCTTCTGGAACTTTAGAGAATGTTCCAGATAACTTTCCTGCCCATTCAATAGTAGAAGCAACCATACCACCAAAAATCTCTGCAAATGGTTTAATACACATCACCATAAAATCAACTGCACCAGCAAGTGCATCTCCCATTTGACGCCAAACACTTATAGTTTTATCCGAGTCACTTTGAACTGAATTAAACCCTTCAGAGAAAGAAGACTTTATTGCATCCCATCCGTTTGTGACTGAATTCCGGAGTTTTTCTGAAGCATCCCACATTTTCATTAAAGAACCGACAACGATAACGATTGATGCTGATATGAGCGAAGCCATTCCCACTATACGTAGTAAACCAAGAGCTAGATCACTAATAACTACCCATAAAGCTGAAAAGGCTGCTTTCATCCCATCCGCTCTACCAATCCCTATTGCCATAGGAGCTAAAAGGAACGTCATTGCTGTCATCAAGTACATAAAATTACCTGCAGCAGCAGAAATACTAGGATTCAACTCATTTAATTTTACAATTAGTTCACCGATAGCTGTTCCAACATCCAAAACTTTAGCAGCTGCTTGCCCCCATACTTCTACAAATGGTTCCGCTGCTTTAGACCAAGTATTTTTGAATTTTTCCCAAGAAAGCCCAAGTGGTTTTAAGGACTCTTCTAATTCCCTTATCTGTCGTTGAGTTGATTCTTTTAAGTAAGATAGCTCATCAGTTACTTTTTCACGGGCTAGTTGCCCTTTTCTACGCCAGAGCTCAACATAACTATTTAACTCTTTATCTGTCATGGAATTTAGTGCTTCGATTTCTCCAAGTGCTTTAGGGCCCATTTTTTCTAACTCTGCTATTAGCCCTTTATCTACACCACGGCGTGTAAGATCTTTTAAATTATCGACCCATTTTTCAAAGATACTTACTTGGGCTTGGAGATTTTCTTTTAAAGCTTTTGGTTTAACTGCATTTAATTCAACTTTTTCAAATAAACCAGCCCAATTAGTAAGCTCCTCTAAACGTTTGTTATACGCTTCATTATAGGCATCTTGTATTTCACCTTGTTGTTTACGAACTTCATCCGGACTTGGACCAACAGCGGCCTTCGCCATGATTGCAGTAAATCCAAGTAATGCTATTCCTGCATACATGGCAACCTGCTGCATTCGTAAAATACCCATATTTATTAATGCAACACGATCTTGTAATGCCTTCATACTTGCGTTTGGTCCTAATTGACTTAATGCAATATGAGCAGCACTACCATGTTTCGCCATTGTCTCTAAACGGTGGCCGACTTGCAAAAATGCTCTATCGATTCTTTGGATATGACTTGTATCACCAAGTGCATCCATCATTTTTTGACTTTGCGTTTTCATTGCATTCATCATTTGAATGGAATGCATGAACGAATTACGTTGTGTTTCTGCCATAATAACCATTCTATTAGCAGCATCTTGCGTATGGACACCTAAACGTTGGAGCATAGCATTATACTCATTACCACCCATAGCAGCAGCACTCATAGCTTTTCTGATTTCACTCAGTTGTTTCTGGAGTGCCTTATTACCTGCTTCATAAGATGAAATGTCACCCGCATCACGTAATTCTCGTAATTTAGCTCGCGTTTGAGCAACTTCTTGTCTAAATTTAGCTAACTGAGCCTGCGATTCTTCAGCGCTAATACGTACTTTACCCTCTTTATTCAGACCTAAAATAGCGAATTGCGTTTCTTTCAAGTGGGAATTCAAGTTCTGAATGTCCTTAGCAGCACCTTTAGCTGCCGAATTCGCACTCATCATTCGATCCAAACTTACTCTATTCCTAACAGCGGCATCCGCCATTTGATCTAAACTATGAGCTGCTCGACCTAGTGCCTTTAAGTCTCTTTCCATCTGCATAAATTCAGTATGCCAAGCCTTTAAATGTTCTGGCATATTAGCAAGTATTTGCTGCATTTTTCTTGCTGCCTTAGCTGCTCTAGCGGCCGCTGCTCCAGCTGCTGCAGCGGCGGTTGCAGTTGCACCTGCGGCAGTAGCGGCGGCTACGGCGGCGGCAGCGGCAGCGCTTGCTGAAATACTGGCAACTCCGGCTCCCGCTGTTGGTATCATGGAAGAAGTAGGAGTGTATTGACGTGGCTGTTGCATATGTCTTCGTTGTTGCTGGTCAGTTTGACTCATACGAGTTGCTGCACGATCTAAATAATCATAATAATCATGGAATGTATCACTTTGCGTACTAGCGAATTGGGCTTGTAATCGTTCTAAACGTTGTATTTTTGCTTCTAATTGATCTAATTGGTTTGTATTAACATTAACGGTTACTGGATCTGAAATGGAATGTATCGTCGTATTTATACTTTGCACAACTGCAGATACTTTATTTTCTAATGTAGTTAGCACTTGGATACATGAATTTATTTTCTCTTCTATTTGGCCAGGTAATTGTGATAAGAAATCTAATTGATTCGTATTGGCAGCTACACTTTCAATTTTTTGAGAAATAGAATTAACTGAGTTCGTAACGCGCTCTTCCAGATCATTAAGTGTATTATTTGTAGTTTCTAAACCTTCAATGCCTACTTGTAGATTGATAGCGGTATCAAAGTTTTTAACAGAATCAGATAAGCTATTAATACCGTCCTGTGCAGCCGCTAAATCTTGTTGGAGACCATTTATATCTATTCTTGGTTTAAACGCATCAAAACGATTCTGAGCCTTCTCAACTACTGCTTCTAATCTAGAAAACTTTCTTTCAACTTTATTCAATCCAGTTTCAATACTTTTAGAAGCTGTGTTAATAGTTTGCTCTAGAATTTTAAATGGATTATTACGTTTTAATCGTCTACCGAAATCTGCAGTACCCTTATCCATTACTTTTTGTAACTCAAAAAATGCTTGTCTAGCTTTTTTAGAATCTGCAATTATCTCAATGGTTGTTTTCCCAACATTACTCATACTTCACACTCCTTTCTACACAAAAAAGAGGCTAACTCTCATTAGGAGTTAACCACCATTGTGTTTTATCGTACTGTTCTTGTTCATTCGCTACCGTATCATCTGCATTATCCTGACTATTTGCAATTGCTTGCTCACGGGTAGGAGGTAAAATTTTATTAAATTCTGCTCCTTTATTAAATAATGAATCCAGAAGCAGCAAATAGCTTTGGAATTGGCCACGCACTGAATTAGTATGCGCATCATATTTTTCTTGTAACGCCTGTTCTACCTTTCTCCTTAACCAGTAAAGAGTGTGATCTAATACATACTCTTCAGTGTAACCATAGTAAGATGACACGAATTCAATTTGGTCAACTATTGCTTCTAAGAATCCTTCCCAGCCGACGTCTCCTCCTCTGGTACTAGGCTGTCCAACTTGGCCATTAGCTGATCCCAATCCGGAAGAGTCTTGTTGAACACTTTGGCCAACCTTTGGATCGACGAATAGGTCTTTCCCATGTTAATACTCTCAAGATATTCAACAGTAATTTCTAGAATTTCATCATGATCTAGGGATATTGCTTCTTCAGCGTTAATTTCCAATAGAATAGAATGAATTTTAACTAAGTGCTCTGGCTTCATTACACTTAATATTGCGCCCAAGCGCTCCATTACTCCTAATTCATTCATGGCGAATATTTCCCTAATATCTTTCCACAAGCTATTACCATCCTTGCAGATAAATGCTGCAATCTCAAAGAGTTTACTTAATGTAATTTTAGGTAAAGAAAGAACACTACCATCAGATAGTGTTACTTCCCCAATCGTTTTATTTGTATCAATTGCTTTAAAAATCTTTTCCATACCGTACTCCTCCTAGCATCTATATAACTATTAAATTACTTGTTCGATTTCGTAATAAACATTTTCTTCTGTAGCAACGTTACTTTCTGCAAAGGCTTTAAGAGATAAAGGAATTGTTCGTTTTTCTTTTCCCCACGTTTGCTCTTTAGATTCACCAGAAACTTTTACTTTACGTAATACTACAATTGTTAATGCACCTGTTTTTTCGTGTTTACTAATTAACGCTGCAGAACGCATAGGAGCATCGGAAACCGTACCATAACCAATTCTTTTCGTTCCTAGTGCAATAATTGGCGTTACATCAGCACCTTCTTCTGCAGCAGCTGAGATACCTGTTTCCACAGTAATAGAGCTACCTGATGTTGCAACGATTTTCTTTGTTTCATTGCCTATTTTCAGGAATCCTCCTACTTTGAAATCAGCTCCAACTGCTACTGCTAAAGTAATGATGGTTGCACCAATACCGAGAGCACCTTTAGTTTTAACTGGTGTTCCAAATTTAGGTGAACTTTGAATAATCGCACCACCGATTAAAGCCAACTTTCTATTTTCAATAGAGTTCTCCGCCAGTAATGTACTTACATCATGACTCCATTTTGTAATAGTTGTTTCTGCTGGCCCTTGAATTTGGTCAACTTCCGTTTCTTCCTCATCGTAAGAGCGTGTAACTTTAATTCCTTCCTGAGTGGCTCCTACATCTTCCCAACCAGCTTTAAGAACGTATGTTGTAGGATCAATTAAGTCCTCAATTGACTCTGGTAATTTTGTCCCATATGCAGCAGTTACAAGACGTCCTGGTCCACCTACGATTTTTGTAGAATCAACTTTAAATAATTCAGCCATTATTTAGTTACCTCCTTGAATTTCCATGTATTTTCACTAAGAAGCAGCTTTGCTTCATGTTCTGTAATGTCTTTTCCTATAGTTAGTTCCGTATTCGTATGAATTTGTAAATCATCACGAAAAATTAAATAAGCAGCTCCATTCCCCTCTGCTGGACCTTCACAGAGTAAAATGCGCTGCTTTTTTTCTTTCGTATCTCCTTTTTCTGTTACGGTTTCTTTCTTTTCTTCAGCAACAGTTTTTTGAACCATACTATCACTCCTTTAAGATCCTAGATGCTCTAAATTTAAATAGCACCAGGCTTCCTCTTTATTTGATTCTTTATCTGTAAAAGGAACGGGGTTACTGGTACGTTCACACCAGATAACCTGAAGTTCCTGCACATCTGATATAAAGCGTTCTAATGTATTCATTGCTTTTATAGCTAAATTCATCGCTTCTATATCATCATCCTCAGATCGAGCAATGAGCTGTAAGCGTGTATATCCGTTTCCACCTGCCAAACGAATACAAACGCATGGATACTCAGCATCCTCAGGGAATTTATTTCCATAGCAAGTCATGCCGTGTTTTTCTAATAATTTTCGAACAGGTGGTATTGGATTTACATAAGAGCTCATTTTTATCACACACCTATTTAGAAAATACTTTTATAATCCCTTCAGCTCCAGCTTCATGCATATCAGATTCTGCATTATCCAATCCTCGCCCGATAATGTTATATCTTCTCTCAAGGTGTGGAGCATAATGAACAGCAGTTCCAGTTTCCAACTTAGTAACATCTCGCGTTTCAGTAATAATGTTTACTATATCGTCACCAGTAGGCTTAATTGTCCCTCTGCCAGTCTTATTTGTAGCAGGGAAGTCAGTTAATACACTAATAGAGTTGACATAGCGAGAAGAATCTACATGATCTTCATCCACCGTGATGCGCTTCGCTTCTGCTGCAAATGGTTCTCTAGCAGCCTCTACACCCGCCTTACGCGCCTCTTTCAGTTGATCTGTAATAAGCCCCATATTAAAAGCGTGCGTAACTTTTAATTTCATCACTTTCTCACCTTCTCAAGTTCGATTTCATAGTGATGTATAGATTTCCTACCGTATATAGGATTTTTTTCAGGAATGCTAAAAACCCCCGATAGAACAATATCATTAGGGGTTTTTCTCATCCTTATATTTTTCACTTGTACAGCAGCTGCTACATCACCAGACGGAAGCATGAATAGAATGTTTTTTTCTACTGTATCTATACTCTTATCGGTTTTCTCTATCTTTTTACGGATAGTATCCAATCGACAAGGTACATCAGTTATTTCTTGATCTTCATGTTGATTACGCCCATTTTCATCTTTACCAACAATGACGCCCTTTTTAACTAATGTACAGCTATGGATAAGAAGCCGCTTAAAAGCTCTACTACTCATAATTACAGGCTCCTTAAACGTAACGATACTGTTCCATTACGTTTCTTTTCTAAAATCCATTCATTCAACAACTTTTTAACATTAGGTTTTACATAACCCGTTGTTTGTTCTGAATAATTCCCCATCCTTTGGGACTGCACACCTTCTACTGACGCTTCATCAGAATTAACCAAAGCGTAGTATTGCGCTAATTTCAAACAGGCAATTTCAACTTCTTCGGGGATCCCCGGAAACTTTTCTTTATCTTGAAAATCAACAAAGGTTAATGAAAAAATATCGATCTGAGCTTCTACAATATCCATTCGAAGCAGCTTTGGATTTCTCTGCTTCACTTCATCGAATTCAGTGTAATCAATAAGCTGTTCCGGTGTAATAATGGCCATATCACGCCTCCTGCTCCTGCAATTGAAGAATTAAATCGATACGTTCTGATTCATTCTTCGTTTGCGGAACTTCATTATCAGCTGCTAGTTTAATAATAATTTTTTCTTGTTCAGACTTGCTTAATTTCTTTAAATCCGTTTCAGTATATTTATTCTCATGAAAATCGGAGGAGCTAGCCGAACCTGTCTCCTCGATTTCATTATTTGTTTGAGAATTTATTAATGAAAAATACCCGGTTGCTACAATCGAATCTGCTACTTCTTTAGAATCTACAATTACTAAAGGATTTTTTCGTGTAGCATCTACCAAGCCGCTGTACGATAAAACTCCTGGTACTAACATTAATTTATAAGCCATTATTTGATACCAGTCCCTAGTACAGCTGCATCCATTTCTTCAATAATGCTATCAAAATCAAGATGTACAACATAGAATCGTTTATCCTGCATAATTGCTTCTTTACCTTCAATAGTTTTACGAATTTTCACATCGTACGTATTAACTACGATTAGGTTTTTTGGATTAGTTAGCATAATTTTATCTCCAGGCATACGTGGAACTGGAAGTAATTCAATACCTGCAGGTGCTTTCATAATTGAGTCAGATAGGCCGCCACCATTAGAGATGTGCATGTTGTATAAATGTTGTTCCCATTTCTGTTTAAATGATGGAGAGCATAACCATTTTAATGTTCCATCATTATATTTATCAGGCATTTGTTGTAACATATCATAAAATAAGTTAATACTAACCGCACCTTTATCTTTAGCAGCACGATCTTCAACATGTCCAGATTTTGCAACTTGTGTAATCCATCCATCATTAATATATAAAAATTCATGATCTGGATTATCAGCAGGTGTTGCTGTATCACCATTTAAGTAAATATCCTCCATATCTCGCCCTAACTGTGTAGTCATTAGGTTAGTTACAGTCGCTTCAAATCCTTCACCCTCAATGTTTTCGCGTAAAGTTTCCTCTGTAATTTCCCAAGGTAAACGAATAGCTGTAGTTGAATACTCAACCTTTGAGAACTTTGGCTTTGCGCGTTTACCATCATCCGTATTTTCTGTTTTCTTACGAATGATACGAGAATCAATACCAATTTTATCAATCTCACCAGTTTTTGCTTTTCTTGTTTCTGTGCGGATTAATCCACCAAGTGCAGTTGCTTCAAAAGTTTGTTTAAGAAATTTTTTAGATTGTTCAGGACTTAATAAACCACTAGTTACATCCTGAGTTGTTGTTGCGCCATCTTTTAAGATTTGTTGATTATTCATATATAAATTCCTCCTCGTTTATTACAGACGTCCTGCTAAATAATGTGCTTCTTTTTGAATCGGTTGCCCTACACCTGGATCACCTTGCTGGCTGATACCACGAGCTTTTTCAATTTTAGTTAACCTTTCAGTTACTGGTGCTATCGCTTTTGTAATAGCAGCAGTTAATTCATCTTGTGCTGGCTCAACAACTGGATCTGTTTGCTGCGCCTTTTCTAATTTTTCTAATCGTTCATTGATAGGTGCAACTGCATCTGCAAGAGCCTTTGTAATATCTTCTAATTTCACTTCATCTTCCTCCTCATCGCTAATGCGATCTATAATATTTTGTAACGCTGTATAAGCTGCTTCAATATCAGCTTGATTAGCAGCGCTTATTTTCTTCCCGGCCTTTTCAATTTCCATAGCTAAAGAAGTAGCAGGTCTATTTTCTAGCGCCTTTGCAATAGCTATATCTCCGCCATTTCGTATTTCTTGGATAATTTCACTAAAATCTTGAATAGCACTTTCTAGGCGGTTAAAATCAATAGCTTCGTTTGTATAGTTATCCCATCTAGATCCATAATAAGCATCTTCTAAACTATCCCATGCAGCCCAGACATTACGGTTCTGTTGATTTCTAGTGTAGTTATCTCTTACTTCACCCTTTTGAATGGATGCAATGTTTTCCCCATTAAAAAAAGCCCCTATATGTTGCGTTAAGGACTTAAAAAAGGTACTTACTGATTTACTTACTTCTTCTTGATCTTCAACTTCTGCTGTTCCCGCCATACTATATCCTGTGATTTCACCATTTTGGATCTTTTCCCAAACTTCATCAGTTGCCTTAGTAACAATAACCCACGATCCTTTTTGGATGATCTCGCCATTTATTTCAAATTCAGCAGGAGCAATATAACTTTGCACTACTTCACCTGCTCCTGGAGCAAAATCATGTTGCGTATCGATGTTACGTGCATCTTTCATAAATTTGTGTGCAGCCTTCTCAATTTCGACTTCAGTCATGAAGTCCTTGTGCAAATCTTCTGTTCCTGGCTCGTATACTACGCCATATACTAACTTCTGTGCATCGTCAGCCTTTGTAATAATCTTTACTTCCTTTTGAAAGTTTGGCTTTGCTGCTGCCGATTTAGTTAAAAAGAATTTTCTATTATTTGCCGCTTTATCTACATATGAAATATGCGTGATTTCAGCATTTTTCAACTCTCGTACTGTCAATTTGTTCACCCCCTCTCAATGCCACATAACTAGGAAATGCAATTAGAACAATCTTATTAAGATTAATACTACATGTAATACCGTATATATCTACAACATCAACGTAAACATCATTTTGAAAATTCATGTCTTCTAAACAAGATGCAGATTCCTTGTCAATTTTTAATTCAAATTTATTATCAAAATGAATTATTGCACCTATTTCAGAAAAAACTTCTTTTTTTGACTCTGTATTTACGTTGTTATTACTCATAGTTTGAACCAGATCTTCTTGATTTCTCTGTAAATCACTAATATTTTTTGCTAATTGTTCCATTTCAATTTTCATCATTTTAATTTGTTCATCAACATATTGATTACTCATCCCTCATCCTCCTCTTTGTCCGTTTCTATGTTCGTTTGTTTTGTTAATCATCTTCCAGTTCGTCCTTTTGGTGTTTCCTTGTATAACACATCTATTCGTCCCTGATATTAATGTATATTCTTTCCCACAATTACAACTAAACGATGTGTTATTTAAATCAAGTACATTCTCCTGCTCACAATTAGGACAATTGAAACGTAATTTCCAAGTAGGCTTCATTCCTGCACCCCTTCCTCCTAAACGCAACACGTTTGCGCTTATATTTCCTTAATTCAACTCAACATCGTTCAAATCGGTCCAATATACCTCGCCTACATTATCGCTCACACGTACTGACACACCATGCTCAGTTTCTGTTGCGTCGATTATTTCAATGCTACGTGTAATGGTTCCGCTCTGTCCGATTAAGTCTGGTCTTCTATTAGCACCGTTCTCTACATTGTCAACTAACTTGGAAATCTCTTTATACAGCTTCTCTCCATATAACATTAGCTTTCCCCCTTATCTTTCCTTAGCAAAAAATAAGACACTAAATTGATTCAAGCAGCATATAAAACAGTTTATTTTCTGAATTCCTTTTAATTATTAAGGAATATCCCTGTGAATAATCCGAATGTATATGCTACTAAAAATAGAGCCACACCCGTTGCAACTTCTTTCTGATATGCACTTAATAAGCTTTTTTTCAAGATTTCAATCTCCTTTCGGCAAGATATTCCTCCCGAAGTGCTGCTTTAACTTCTTTACTTAACTTTAATGTTTCGCCATTCAACACAGGAAAAATAACGCAATTACAATGCATCCTTTCTGCTGGAGATAATTTAGGTTCGCGAGGGTACATGCATGTTTCATCTGAATCTATGATCTCAAATTCTTCAAAAACACCTTTTTCTACGCCATCCATTTTCTGATGGTTCGCACGCGGTTCCCCCTCTTGTCTATCGGTATGAACCCACATCTTACCTGTAACAGCAGGACTTTGAGCATAACTCTCTTGCTGCGATATAGATAAGGCAGTTAAGACCTCGTTTTCTGCTAAGCTGGCCGCTCTATTTCTTCCAAATACCCAAAGGTCTTGTATAGCAGTAATTAATGCTGATAATGTTAAATTTCCTGTTATAGCAGTAGTAATAGCACTTATAATGCCGTTGCGAGTTGTAAGAAATAAAAAAGATGCTAATTGAATTGTCCAAGCCCTTACAGCAGTAGCGGCTGTACCTGATAATTCCTCAAATGGAATATCCGGATCTATAGCTTCCATAATAATTTCGCAAAGTACCAAAATAATTGCAAATAACATTTCTTCTGATAAACTCGCCATATCACTTTCGAAATCATCGTTTACAAACAATTCATCATCTAAGTAAGTAAGGAGGTCTTCTGTTACTACATCCTCTGCTGCTCCATATTTATTAATAGCATCAACATAATACTTCATTTGTTCCCGAAGCAGTTTAGCTAACTTTTTTTCGTATTCATCAATAAAAGCCTGCAAGCTCTCCGCTCCAGGCATATCTTCAGGAACACTATTCAAAATATCTTCATCTTCTTCTACAGATTTAATAATAAGACTAATTGAATTAAGTGCACGATCTAAAGCATTCACTTCTTACTCACTTCTTTCAACATATCTCTTACTTCTTCCATAGCATCACGTGTATCTTTTAAGAAATGAATTAGTTCTTGCTTTGCTGATTTTTCTAAAGGTACCATTCCGCTATCTATAGACTTATTAGTACTCTTATTAGCCCCTACAATCAATTGGAAAGGCTTTTCGTTAGCCCCTTCAAATGTTAATGGTTCTAATTCTTTGCCTAATATTTCTCCCGCTAAATCTCTCGGATCATTTGGCGTAATAGTTCCTGCGTTTATCAAAGGAATCAAGGCTTTTGCCTTCTCTACAGGATCAGAAGTACTCGGACCTTTTAACATTATAGAGACATAATGCAAACCTAATGATTGGCAAAATAACGTTGTAAATTTACCGGAAATGAGATTGCGTTGCGGGCCAAATACCTGTTCCTCAGTTACTTGTTTAGCTGTTTGGGCAGTTGCCTTATTATATTCTTGCGATTCTCCAGTATATAAAGGCGGCAAACGAAATGCAGAACGCAGCTTATCTCTAGTTTTTGTATCGTAATCTAAAAACAAAGCATCTTGTTGAAGCATGTCGGCTAATGATTTAATTTGCACTTTAACAGGCTTAACATCCTCTTCACCTGCATAACTTTCTGTTTCAATCCCTTCAGCTTCTAACAACATAAACTTATGAGAATTATCTACTCCTTGCACACCACTCATATACTGCTGTATCTCTTGATAAGACTGTTTCGTCAATTGACCATTCTCTACAATAACAGCAGCAGGAACATGTCTACCGTTTTTAAAATAATAATAGTTCAATTCTTCTGCTTTTCTAGCTCCAAATATTGAAATTAAATGACCTAAGTATCTCGGTTTCCCATATGCTCCAGGTCCATTTTTTAGATGAATAATTTCGTTCGCTTCATCAACTCCGTTATGGTCACTAGTGAACTCGCCGGTAACTTTATTCATGAAACGCGGATCACCATAATCTTTAAAAAATGACCTTTTATCATTTGAAATCTGTACATACTTACGAAATCTTTTTGGAACTGGAACTGTTATTAGTTGATTATTCTCCATAACAGTAACTTCTGTTTCCACAATATCAGTTAATTTTGTTACACGCATATTTACACAATCTACATATTCAATAGCGCACGGATCACCTATACCATTACGAATCACTTCTAGATAACCATTTCCAGTTTTCTCTCTATCTGCTAAAGCCCACTCTATAATAGTCTCAGGGATTTCGTCGAAACTTAGATATTTTAAGAAGAAACGTAGTTTTTCCCATTCTTCATCCGCTTTTTTCTGTTTCGATTTATCGACCGCTCTATAATCAAACGAATAGTTAGGAACCATTCCAAAACTTACAATATTAGCAGCATACGCTTCTACACATTGCTGTAAAATAGTTGAGTTTTCAGCCACCAATTTTAACTCTCTTATGTTATAAGGTGGCCTAATAATACCGTCATTTTCATATGCGTTTTCAAAAGGATCATCATATATTTGCTGTGACGTAGCAGATATACCGCTAACTTTAACTACCTGTGCTCTCATTTGGTTCGTCATGTTTTACCCCCCTCTCTCTATCTTTTCGTTTCCTCTCTGGACGAGAAGACCTTTTCTGCTTTTTATAAAGTGGAGCAAATGCCATTACCACCGCTTCTGCTCTATCCGGAGATTTTAAACCTCTATCTTTCATAGTCTTTTTACTCTCGATTTGAATACGTCCATCACTAGTGATTGAGTATTTACGAACAGATAGTTGCGCTATTAAATCCTCATCATCCGGAAGCTGAACATTTTCTAAACATTCATCTCTGAAATGACCATACATTAAACTGACAATACCAGCGTAGTCAGCATTACCCTTAGAAGCGAAATTAATTGGTATAACATCGATAGGATAATCATGCTCTTCTACGACTTCTTTCAATCGGTCCGTTACCCCACCACCGACACCAGTATCATCTATTCGAACAGGAATTCGTTTACCTGTTTTTTTGCACCATAAGAAATACTTCTTTGCTTCTTTTAAAATTAAACCTGTGACATACATCGTATCCCGTTGATGATGAATTTGCAGTGGCAGCACCTTCCAACCTCTTCTAGTTGCTATTACAGTTTCATCCGAGCCGAAACGCGCAACATCACAAGAAATCTCTACAACTGCACTGTCAGGAATAACTTCTTTGACAACGGATTCCTCATTCTCATTAATTTCAACTGTATACACTTCTCTCATACGTGCTGCCTCTGCAGTTTCTAAAGAAATAAATGCATCAGCCTCACCACGAGGAAATTCACCTTCTACACGAACCCGATATACATCAGAACCTTCCCCATACTTTTTCTTAAGCATTTCAATGTTCTTTTTACTCGTTCGCGGTGAATCTTCACTAGATACTTTATGAGACTTATATAGTGCTCTATCTTTATTATGAGAATCAAAAAATACCCCACTAGTTTTAGTCGGGTTTCCACACATAAACAGCTTATTTTCTGAACCTGATAATGTACCGAGAATCGCTTCCATAATATCATCAGCTATACCTGAAGCTTCATCTGCAATAAATAGCATGTAATCTTCATGGAAACCTTGCATATTTTCAGGACGTGTAGCCGTTTTTGCAGTAGCAAACCAACGATCTTCATAACCTTTCATATAAATCTTGGTTTTCGTCCATTTTAGCAGGTCTTTCACTTGAGAATTGTTAAGCCATTTTGCAATTTCGGCCCACAGAACGTCATATAATTGTTGTTTTGTAGGAGCAGTACATATAATTTTCGGATACGGTCTACAGCAGAGGAACCAAATGCAGATCCAGGACTCCATTGCAGTTTTCCCTACCCCTTGACCAGAACGAACACTCACATGCGAATGATTCGCTATGTCATTAAGTACTTCTTTTTGCCAAGGATCAGGTTCAACTCCAAGAATATCTTCTACAAACGCCACCGGATCATCTACATATATTTCTAGTAACTGCGTAATGATGTCCTGCAGCACTTCCTCTTCTGTAGGCAAACCATTAAAATCTATCACTGTTTATTTCCTCAATAATACTTTTCTTGGCATACAAGTTTCATAAGGCGCAATTACACCTTCGTTTTCTAAGCGTTCTATAATATACGCTGCTACTACATGTCCTACTTGAAATTCCCGGTCTATTTCATAAAGCGAAATCGTTTTTGAGCGCATGACGAACCTTTTAACCTTTTCATAGTAACGATTTACTAAAGTATCAATGCTTATTGCTTTAATCATTTTATGAACCTCCCACTTGCTATTCTTTTTCAGGAGTACCCATATCAACAACCTGAATATCCGAATACGCTCTAAGAATCGCAATAACTTCTTCTTCCCAGTCATCCAGATTGATATACAGTATTAACTTTTGTTTCGAATCATTTCCCCAACCGAACCAACGTTTAATTTGATCTAGAATACCATACGCTAATGACGATTTACTTTTTTCAAATAAACCATTCACAACGTGATATGTGGTTATCTTATCTTCACCGTAATAAATATGACATCCTACCGCAGTCTCATCTTTACAAAAATCTAATCTAACCTCTAAACTTCCACCTTCACGTGAATTATCGATATATTCTTCTATTTCCTTAAATAAGGCTGATACTTTCACATTAATAACATCTGGTAGCTCCAGATATTCTTTGTGACTTTTCTCTTGTCCTAATACCGTTTCTTTCAAAGTTACATCTGCCGAGTACCGCTTCCCAAAAAATATATCCGATAAATTACTTTTATCGTTAATACTTGAGACTTTAACCTTCATGATTAAATCATCCCTTTCAAAATTATAATTGCGTGTAATTTATATTACACGCTATAATATAAATAATAGCTGACATAACAATGCAGGTTTACCAATCATATGCCTGCATTTATCTACCATAAAATATGGCGTGTAATTAAAAGGAGTGTTTTTATGCATATACTAGATTCATTTATCAATTACGAAAAAGAACATGGAAAAAGCCCCGAAACAATTCGTGGCTACCATTACAAGCTGCTTCACTTCGAAAAATGGCTAGGAGCAGTTGAAACTGATCTATATAATTTTTCTCGTTCTGATGTTCAGCAATACTTAGATGACCTTACTTCACAAAAGAAAAGTGCATCTACCATTAATGGCCATTATGCTGCAATTAGAGCATTCTCTCAGTTCGCTAAGAAAACAGATTGTATTAAAGATATTCGTATAGTTAAAGCACCTAACTTATACCGTGAAGCTCCTGTTGCATTAGAACGAAAAGAAGTACTTCGTATTATGAGAGAAGTGGACCGTAGCGGTAACAAACGCGATAAGGCCATTCTCCTAACTTGTATTTATGCAGGAATTCGAATTGCAGAGTTAGTTGCCCTGGATATAGACGATGTTAAACTTTCTGAAAGACAAGGAACTATTCGAGTACGTCAAGGTAAAGGAAATAAAGAGCGCATCATCCCATTACATAAAGAAGCACGTTATGCTATTGCAGACTACTTAAAGTCTAGAGAAAGTACAGCAGAAGCTCTCTTCCTAAGTAACAGACAAACCAGAATTAGTAAAAGACGGGTTCAGCACATTTGCAATGATTACGGAGTAAATCCTCACCAATTCAGACATACATTTGTTACTGATCTCGTTGATGCTGGTATTGATGATAAAACTATTCAAACCTTAACAGGACATGAAAGTCCTGCAATGATTACTCGTTATCGTAGCGTCAGACCAGAAGACAAGCAAAACGCAATCGAAGCGTTGTATAGGGACCGTGATTAAGCGACTAGGATTCTTTCCTTTTCGCTTTTCTTTTTGCAAAGATATTTTCCAAACTTCCTGCCCATGCTTTTGTCTGTTGCTGTTGATTTCCTGTACTGCCTTTTTCCTTTTCCCATTTTTCTTCTAAAATAGCAAGCTTTCTTTCTTCTATTTCCAATTTACGAGGCGTAATATTGGCCATTGAATCCAATTTTTCAACTGCTTTTAATTTTTTATCCTGAATTCGTGTTAAAGCTTCTTCATGCGCTAAAACAGCAGCAATACGGTCACCTTCAGTTTCTTCTATAGATTGCTCAACCATTTCGTAATCCGTAATAGTCATTGTTCTATATTCATCACTCAATAGATTTTCTACCTTTATTTCTCTTTCTATAGGAGTGCGCGCTGTTAAAGTGCGTTTCTGAACAGGTGTTAAACCTTCACGTATTGCCTTTATACGCTTCATGATAAACATTTCTCGATAAGTATAGAGCTGGATCGCATCGATAAGCTCTTGTATTGGATCAATCTCCTCGATTTGGAGCAGTTGCTTCTCATCTTCATCCAAGGCATCTTGCCATAGGCTGCGATACTCTCCAGTTCTTACTGCATTACCATTACGTAATGGAGCAGCACCACCTTTATTACCAACGGCATTTTTATTACCTAAAGGAGCTGAACCTCCCTTATTACCAACGGCATTTTTATTGCCTGGCTGAGCCCCTTTAGGTTTAGGAGCGTTCCTTTTTCTAATAGGAGCGCTCTCTTTGGATTTAGGAGCGTTCCCTTTTAGTTCTTCCTCTAATTCTTCTTCCCAATTATCTTGGGATTTCCATTTTCGAATTGTATTAGCAGGTACTCCAATTTGTTTTGCAATATCTACTAATTTGTTTTCCTTACCGCTTTTTTCATTATCTATCCATATTTTTTTTGCCTGATTCCGTCTAGGATCTCTTTTTCTAGCCATCTCTCATCTCACCACCTCCTCACCGGCATTCGAGTTTGAGTTTGTTTCCTCGAATTCATTCGACAGAACGTACTAATCTTATCTCTGGTCTCTCATTTTATATCGTTATTACTTAAATTTCGTAAATAAAAAAGAGCCCTATCAATTAGAGCTCCCTTTTTCATTCTTATTATATTAATTTGAGATTTTGTACCTCTTTGAATCAATATCATTTAATCATTCAAACCAGATATTAATTCAAAGAGAGACAAAAGTCTCTCTCTGTTAGTTGAAGATCTTGTGCCAGAAACGTTGTTAAAGACGAAATAACTTTGTGAGTAGTTACATATAAACCAACAGGTGAAAGCGATAATGAATTTGAATTTACCTTATACACTCTTTATTAGAAATCAAGAACGTAAATTCATTCAATTCGCAACCACCATTTTGATCCATATAATTCGTAAAGTCTAGTATACATTCCTGAATGGGATTTCATGTTGCTACATCAGCTTCTACACCGATATAGCAACAAAGAGAAATAATACAATGGCATTTTGTATCATGTGAGAGCAAGAAGCGGACACTCTTGCTCTCAATAGGATACAAAATAAAAATCCCTTTTTGAAAAAGGAGCCTCGTTATGAAGCTCCTCACCTGTTTTTCGTACCTTCGCATAATATAGGGACCAGATGGAGTTGAGGGTACAGGCTGACGCACCCTCCATATACTCTTTTAGAATATATTAGATAAAAGAATATATGGAGAGGCATGTGAGCGCTCAATTAAACTAAATGCCACATCCTCAGAGGTCACGGAGGGTAACAAGTCTAAAACACTTTGTCTGCTTAAGATATTTTTCTCTACAATAACATAATACCACATCCACAATGTATTCTTTAAGCATATTTTATGCAATTTATCTGCTTCTTTACTGCAAATAAAAAACACCCCGTCTATTCTGGAGTGTTTTTATCCTTATTTAGATACTTTAATTCACGCAAATGTATTGCTAATTTATAAAACGCATCGGATTGTATATTATAAAATGTGCGTTCTGATACATCCAGAAACTCCTCACAAATCTCTTTATCTATGTAATCCTCAAAATCGAGGTATTTTTTCACAATTAATGTTCTTTCCCTTTTATTAAGTCTATTTACCGCACGCATTATTTTACCCATAAAAGCTGTACGTTTCTCATTTATCTCCATGTTACGAATAACCGTATCTTCCGTGCTGCTATGAAACGAATTCGTAAACGTCGGTGGAGCAATATTATAACTTGGCGTAATCTTGGGTAAATTTTCTTCTTCCATTTCATACATATATTCTTTGTATTGATATAGTTTAGCTTCTACTGCTTCTTTTGTGGCATCTCTATCAACCTCTTTTAACGCTGAGGAGATTGATTTCTTCTTTCTTGTTCGTCCTATTTTCCCAGGTTCTTTTACGCTCATATTGTAATATTGCCCCTTTCTTACTATCTATCTAATTACTCTAATTGTTTTCCCACTACATCTCTGATTATAAGCTCCCATGAGATACTTAATATCATGTAACGTTAGCTTTTCTTGTTGATTATTCTTTTTATATTTCGTTCTCTTTTTACTAATCACTCCTGATTTCATACAGCTTACCTCTTTCCCCTTATGGAATTTTTAATTACATAGTGCTGCTGTATCTTCTTTTAATTCCGCATCTTCTCTTAAAGAGACTCAACTGTCTATAATCCCAGCCCCACATCTCTCTAATACTATTTTCGCTATGTCCTGCTGCAATTAATGTTTCAAATTCTTCTCCGGTATGAGTTGGCCGCTCTTGTCTAATTTTATTTAACTCTTCCTCATCTAGCTTGTACTCAATTACTTCACTAGAAATTCGATTTATATCTTTAGCAAAACGCATAGGACCTAATTTACGTGTAGATCTGGAACTTTTATAAAAAAGTGACATTACATACTCCCCCTTCTTCACTTCTTCCCACATTCTTTACCACCCTTGAATAAATCCATAAGCCTTGTCCATACTATAAATACATTTGAGTTCTGAACTTCCTTCTTAACGTTTTTCCGAAGAGCAGTTAGCTTTTTCTAGCTGCTCTTTTATTCATCCATTATTTCTCCAAACATAATGCTCGCTGTATAGTCGTAACAACGTTCGCATAACCACTCAGTACGAGCTGGACTGTAACGAACCATTGTCTTTTCTTCATCGCATACGTCACATGTTCCGACTTTGTCCTCATCCATATCCATTCCCCTTTTCTAGAAAATGAAATTTTTGTTTAGTTTTTTATTAACTCTGGGTCTTCATAGATATTCCCGATCACTTCAAATTCACTTTGATCTTCAACTACATGTGGTAAAAGCATTAATCTTCTTGTAGCATCTGTCTTTAACACAAACATTGTTTCTAACCAATCTATAACACCCTCAACTAACTCTGTATCTTCTACTGTTTCCTTACTGCAATCTGTATACGTAACTTTTTCCCATCGAACAATGTCACCTACATATATCATCTTGTTATTCTTATCTTTTAGCCCTGTCGAAGCATTTCGCGAAATAAAATTGAATATGTCCCCATTATCCTTAAAGTTTTTTAATGTTTGCTGAACAAATCCGTTATTTGCTCCTTCGATTTGCATGATAGAACTTTCTAACATAAGAAATGTTTCATCTTCTTCATTTTGAAAAATATGCCTAATCATAAAATTGTCGTCCATATTAATTCTCCTTTTCTATTAAAATGAAGTTTTTGTTCTAATTAAACAAGCTCATTTGCTCGGTTCTAAAATTCATAAACAATATTTCTTCTGATTCACATGCAACTCCGGATCCGCCGACAACTTGCTTATGAGCTTTGAATGTTTCTCTTTCCCAATTCGGATAGAGTTCGTGTAATAGCGGATCATCGTAATAAGATAAAATAACTTTCCCGTTTACTTTGTTTAATAAGCTGGCTAAATCTATATGGTCCTTCTTTGTAAATCCTCCAGCGTAGAACTTTTCACGACCGATATATGGAGGATCGACATAAAATAATGTCTCTTTGCTATCGTACTTCTCAATGATGCTTCTAAAATCTAATTGCTCTATCATTGTGCCCTGCATTCTCTTAGCAAACGATTCAATAATCGAGCAAGCACCTAAATATCCCCTTGCTGGATTTTGATTGCTTTTCGTACTGTTTCTCCAACCCGTCTGAGGTACTTCGTCAGCATTCCCTTTTGATATACCTGACCTATTGAGATAAAACCAACGAACCGCTTTTTCGAATGGATCTCGAGGTAAATGCTCTTTCTTCCAGCTTTCATACAGTTGCCTGCTATACGGTAGTGATTCACAAGCTTTTTGTAACTCTTTTGGATTGCTTCTTGCTACAAGTAAAAAGTTAACTACATTACCATCAATATCGTTATAAACTTCATGGCCAATTGGTGGCTTTTGTGAAATTACATGGGCAGCACCACCAAATGGCTCCACGTACACCTTATGAGCTGGCATCTTATTAATTATGTGTTCTGCATACTTTCCTTTTCCTCCAAACCAAATCAAAGGACTTCTGGCCATGTTCTTTTGCGCTCCTCTCATTTAGGGTTATATAGCATCCCTTTTTCTTTTAAACTCTTATAATTATCTTTACTTCTAATTCCGCATCTCACACATCCCCAATACCCTTTTCGATATTTGAGAACGTGTCCTTTCTTTCTACATTTCATCCTAAAAGGAAACTTCAAAAATAGGTTTAACAGTTGCAACATCAATTCACCTTTTCTAATAAAATAGCGTTTTGATTACAATTTATAATCATGTGCTGCCTGCCTTAAGAATTTTCTTACTGCGCTCTTCTCTCTTTCTTCTGGGTTAATTACAAGCTCAGTCACCTTGAACCCCAGTAATTCAGCACCTTCTATATTCCCTCTGAGCAAGTTGTGTAAATTATGACTATAATACTCATCCGTTACCTCAATCACTAATTCAAGCTTATGACCAGCAGGAAATGTAATCATGTTTGTAGCTGCTCTATATGTTTCATCTTCTTCCATTCGTTTATTGTGCCGACGTAGTTTTTCTTCAAATTCTTCAGATTTACTGATCTTTATCATTCCATCTCACCTTTCTCCCAACTAACTTTTATTAATATAACTCCATAAGTTATCAATCTTTTCGTTTTGTATATCCAGCATTTCCTTATAAGTATCTAAACGTTCTTTTGAGTGTTTTAAATCCAACTTCATACAAACGGTATGGCCAAACAAAATACCGATAATTATCCATAAAACTAACTCCATTACCTTCACCTCACTTCCATACAAGATAGCGTTTTTTATTAAAATTACGTCATCTTATCCATTTCTCACCTGGAAAATCTCTCTCATATATAAATTTACGAAGTTGGTTATCTGTCATTGTTTTTATGTCTGAAGGATTAATTTTGCATACGTTCCCTCTCATTGCTTCATATTTGATATACTCAGCCGCTGTCACTTCAAGCTCTTCTCTTGAAAATCTTCTCAAAACATCCTTTACTTCTTTAGTTTCTTGATCTGCACTCAATTTGACGCCCCCCTATCAAATAACGATTTTGTTTTAATTAATTCCTTGCAATGCTTGCATTAGCCCAAAAAACAGCTTCTTCAAGTTTTGTTAAAGCTAATGACTTTTCACGACTATTCGGGCATGATCCATCAATCAAATTTGCGAAATGTAAAGCTTCATTTCTAATATCTACAAACTTCTCTGTTTGTCCCTCTTTAGGCGGATGGTAAGTAAAATTCTTTTTAATTTGTTCTTTCATGATTTTTAGCTCCTTTTCCAAAATAAAGATTTTATTCAGTTTTACTCACCCAAACAGTAGTGCATGCCTGTAAAATACCTCGCATCTCTGTCTCCGTTAAACTGCCCACATAGTCTAGCTTTTGTTCTTGAGTTAAGTGGATACTACTTGTCACTTCATTAAATTCTCTAGATTTCTCAATTACATCCATTGCGTCCATCTCGATTTTTTGAGGCTTCACTTTTACCTCTTCATTAAACAGTGGTACGAAGTTTATTATTTTTACTGTTTTATAGTTATGTTTTTTACTAATCCGCCCTTCGATTTCTCTTATCCATTCAATACCGCTATATACTTCTGCAATGTTTATATGGTCATTACCATGTTCTAAATCGCTACCACTATTACGCTTATATACATAAGAAACCCAATAATCACATTTTGTCATTTTTCGTTTTTCATTCGCCATAATTACCCACCTTTAATTCAAATAAGAATTTTGTATTAAAGTAATACTGCTCCGCCCCATAATCCTAAAATGAAAAACAAAACTGCTACGGTAGCCATTAATCCACATATCTCTTTCAAATCCAACACCTCGATTTATACAAATTAACTATTTTGTTAGATTTTTCAGCAACTCTGGATTTTCAAATCTATTCCCTTTAATACGATTTAGATTTATTTCACTCCATAATTGCGTCCCATTATCTACCTCATTATCAATCCACCAGACACCCTCTTCTTGTTTAACTACTCCTGTAAATCCATTCCCTTCATCTATTCGGTCATAAAATTCTTGATCTACGACGTCTCCTTCGTAAATTTCATTACCTTTTGCATCCTTAATCCCCGTGTATTGAAGTAGTTCGACATCTTTTAGAGGAGAGATATACACCGCATAACAAATGCCATCAACTATATGGGCCAATTGCACTCTTTGTTTAGCAAAGTCTATGAATCCAACTTCATACATTTTTTCCATAACCTTGTCCCACGCCCGAAACTTAACACCTTCCATTTCTCATTCCCCTTTCCAACCAAATAACGCTTTTGTTTAGTTTTATAACGCTCGTTTTTCTCTTAACAATTGAATGTTATTTATAGTAACCGTATGAGCGCCACTTGCTTCTTTCAATATTTCCATTAAGTCTAAAACGTCTTTTTTGCTATTTAGTTTCGAGCGGCTAACAAATAAATACGTTCCTTCGGCAAATCCATTTCCGAGATGATTAGTGTAAGAAATTAAATACTCAAATCTACGCGGCTTCATTGTTCTCATTCCCATTCCTCATTTCTGTACAAAATTCAAATTTTGTTGGAGTCCAAATCCATTAGACTGACTATTCGGTTTAATATATACGCATTTTAAGCCAGGGCGAGGATTCCTTAGCTCTTTTTGCGCATTCTTCCCGTGTTAACACAGGAGTTGTTATCGCCTCTTCTACACTCCATTTTTGCTTTTTTATTCTGTCACGTGCCAACCTATAGCAAATCCCATTTAATGAGGCTATTTTCATTTGTTCATCATTTAACACTTTGTTTTGACATTTAGAATTAGCTTTCTCGGCTAACTCTAACGCCTGGTATTTATCTATAGGAGGTGTGGTTATTGCATCAATTACTCTCCAGTTTCTCTTTATTCTAGCTGTATATGTCGATCTAGATATCCCGTTTTTCAAAGCGATTTCCTTTACGTTTTTCCACCCTGTCGCATTATATCTAGATGGTTTAATCATCGCAGTTTCTTTATCCCAACCACAGTTCCTAATTCTACGATCTAGTAACTCACGACTAATCCCACGCTCAGCTGCTATTTCATATTCTTCTGGAGTGACATAATAGTCATATAGCGATTTCATAAAACACATCATCCCCTTTAAATTCAAAATGATGACTTACAAGTCCGCATTAACCTTAATATCCGTTATCTTGACGTAGATGGTTCACTTGATTTTTCTCTATATATGCACGTTCAATCTCTTCTAATTTGAAGCTTAGCATTTCTCCTAACCCTAAATAATGACTTAGCAAGACATCCGCATTTAATGGCGTTGGATCTTCTTTTAGCCGAACTGCTAATGAGTATATTTCTAAAAATTGCTCTGTTACATTGTCACAATAAATCGCTACCGGTAAGTTTACCTTCACTCCTGTATGGATACATAAACTAATCGCAAAATGTAACCCATCAACGTATTCTTCAAGAAGAGGATTTTTATCAACTACTAGATACCCTGCACATTTCTCGCAATAATACCAATGGTTTCCTAACCCATGTGTACCTAACTTTTCATCAACTGGCGGATTCCCTCTTCTGTATCCTTTTTTCGCACAATCAGGACAATTTTCTCTCACATAAGTTCTCGGTTTAGTGTTTTCACTCCAAAACTTAAATCCCCGCCATTCCTTCATACATTCTGCTACTTCATCGATGAATGCTAAAATTCTTGATTGAAACGTTCCTGCCCAACTAAGCTCTTTATCTTCTAAAACTCTTACATCAAACTCTTTTTGCATTTTAAACAACTTGGCAATGTTCATATGTCAACCTCTCCTTACACTCTTAATTTTTGCCACCGGTATTAATAAGCTGCATGCGATATAGCGAGCCTCGTGTTCATCTTTTGCGTTTTCGATAACACTAAGCGTCCCTTCCATTGGCGGCAGCTCATATACAATTATGAATGGATACATACAACACGACCTTCCTTCGCTTTACGACAATCCCTTACAACCTCTCCATTTTTACCGAAATAGATGATTTCCCAACGCGGATCAGCTTTACATTCATGTGGCATCCCATCATAAACAACTAACAAATCTGTTTTGTGATTCCCTACAATCGTGGCCATCTTCCCCGCTATTTCGACTCGCATTCCCATATAAGTAAACTCGATTTTTCTAAACTTACACATTCTCAAAAAATCTTTTTCCTTGCTATAAAATTGCTCCAGATTATCTAACCCAATGTATTCACACGTTGCCATCCTTTTAAAATCTGGGTACGGCATGTTTGTCTTATGTAACTTGAATTCTTTATAGAACATTGATAAAGCTTGCGCTTCCGAATGGGCTGTAACCTCCGATTCATGATGCTTACTATTTAATTGGATAGATAATCGATAGCGATACTGTACAGTCATCTATGTCTCCCCCTTATTTTGTATATCCTTTTCTTTTAAAAGGAGTGTCAACTCAGAAACGTTTAGTTCCCAAAGTTGACGGTTTCCTTTTTTAAAAATGCCTATATTTATGAGCTGTTCTATGATGCATTGCTTGTCCATTATCCTTATAGGTCAACCCTGTCTTCTGCTAAATAACGAAGAGTTAGTTCTGCTGCAGATCGAGAGGCAGATAAATATCCATCCTCCTCATTCCCATCCTTATCAGTCTCTTTTTCCACTCGAACTACATATCCGGATTTGTCTACTGCTATGTCAAATGGCATAAATTGATTGAATTTTCTGTTATTTTTAATAAATGCTGCAGCACGTCGCAATGCTTTTGCCTCATCTTCTGTTGCAACTCGTACATCAAACAGGTCCATCGTCACCTTCCCACCATCATCATGATCATACTTACCTAATTTGAACTCGATGGCATAAGCGTATTCAATTTCACTTCCTTCAACTCCGCTGCATTTAGCGATCCATTTCACATCTTTATTTTCGAATACAACATAATCATTTTTCCGGATAACTGGCGCTTCAACTTCATAACCATATTCAATTGCTCTTGCAAGTTTTATAAGATTACCTTTTTCAAATAACCAACTTGTTTTAAACAATTCATTCGCTTGCTTATCTAATATCTCCCACATAGCATTTGGAGCACTTGAATATTGTTTCAAACCAAGAATATCAGCAATTTCTTTAGGTATTTTTACAGGTGGCTCTTTAACCGCATCTATATTTTTTTCATGAATAATGGCTATACCTTCCTCCCTAGCAATAGCCCACATACCAGATTCTTTTATTTCTGCAAGTACGATCCCTAAAATACGATTACATCCACATGTACATTTCACTTCTTGTTTAAATTCAAATTTTTTCATTTTATTTTCCCCTCTCGTTATCTAAGATATTGTTCTACTCTCAATGGTTCGAAACCGCTATCTAAGTAAATCCGTAATTCTACCGCAGTTCCTCGATCACGCATCTCCTTACACAACTCTACTGCTTTTTCCCAACTAAAATCTTTTGCTTTTGATCTCTGATATCGCCATAAAGCAGTTGTATAATCTACAAACAAATCAAACCTATTGTCAGGTCCTTCTTTTTTCACTGCTTTTTTAGGAAGCTCGTCTATGTCTTTGGCGTTTTTGGGTATCTTTGCTAAAATATCAGCGAAACTCACTTTCCCTTTCCGCTGCTTCACATGAGCCTTCCGAGCTTCAAATTTTACAATTCCCGGTTCTACATCGAATATATTTAGCTGCTTATTCACCACATCACCACCTATTCAACAGCACTATTACATTGATAACTTATTAATCTCAGCAGCCACTTCTTGCAATGCTTTTGGACTTAAAATTAACTTCCCTCCAGCCAAAATATAATTTTCCTGACTAATTTCGCCTGTTAACTGACATGCATACGCAGGTCTATACTTCCTTAAAACAATCTCATCTTCATTTAGTAAGAATTCAATTGGCTCAGTAATATCAATTTCTAGGGCACTACGAAGTTCCATCGGTATAACCAGACGTCCTAACTTATCAACTTTCCGTGCGATACCTGTATCTTGCAGCTTTCTAACAACCACGTTTTCTCCATCTCTAAATACCTCTACATAATCCCCATCTGCAATTTCAAGTGTACGTCTTAGTTCCTTAGGAATAACTATTCGGCCTAATCTATCCATACTTCTTACAATACCTGTTGTTCTCATTTTCATTTCTCCCTTAACTTATATTTTTGTATTCTTCACTTCATCACCATCTCACCAAGTTTAAAAATCAAACAGAGATAGTTGTTCTATCAATTCATTTTCTGTAGCATCCTTCATTACTTCTAAAACTACAGGATCTGCCTTTTCCTCAGATACCACTGGCACTCCACCATCAAACTGCCGCCAATTTACAAAACACTCCCTAAGATGGCATCCCAAAAACTTCCCATCACCAACCCGATATATATAGCAAGTATTACTGGATTCGCTATTTGAATATTTACTTCTACTCAGGAGATAACTTTGACCCACTTTCAAATTAAGAGTTTCAACTGTACTTTCTGCTAATACAACTGCGTCATCTTGTAATTCAATTTGCGAAGCAACAGGATCACCATTAGGTCCTTGTTTTATATGTTCAATGCCTACTCTTTTGATGTAATGCCCGTCTGAATCCGGCTGCTCCATCTGCAATTGAATACCAAACATCTCACCAGGAATGATAAATTGCACTGATCCCCATCCACTAAAAAGCAAATCTTCTACATAAATCCGATCCCCTTCAGCTATCATGCGAATTCCTCCTAGTTAACTTGTGGTAGTGAAGCAAGGTAATCTAGAGCAATTCCTCGCCCCGGACCACATCGGATGCAATTTTCTACAAAATATTGATAAGGAATACTCTTCCTACCACCTTGCACCGATTCCGACCACCATTCGGCTAATTGATCAAACATTAATATGTAATGCTCTTGATATATCGAAAACTCAATCAAAAGGAAACTGACTCCTTTTTGCTGTTGATGTTTTCGTAAATATGATATTTGATGACTTTTCACATTTTTTAGCGGAAAATTCGTTTTATTCATCGAACTTTTGGCATCAAATGCAATTGACACTCCATTTGTAAGCCCTTTGTAATCGACAGTACTTTTATGATCGTACCAACCATTCTCTATTTGCCCACGCTGATCTAATTTCTTAACTTTTACAGGTGTGGCAACTTTATCGATTAAGGCGATTCCCCTGGCATCGTACTGTGCATTGGCCGTTCCAATCGCTATTTCTAAAGCATTTCCTCTATTTGCATAATTTGTTGCTCTTTTCACCATCTCACCACCTATTTACCATGATTGAATTTATCGTTATATAAATTTGTTAATTGTTCGTCGGAGCATGAATAGTAACTATAGTTACTATTCATAAAAAGCAGAGTAATCATTTCCTCTCTCGTCATTCAGACTCCCACCCTTCAAATCGGATTCAAGAACATAATCAGTAATCTCCAGCTCTATTGCATCGTGCATTACGTTCCCTCCTTTCTAACTCTCTTATCGCTTCTGCTTTAACCTTACTTTCGCATGATTCAAAACGAATAATTTGGTATAGCTGACTTAGTGTTGCAGTTCCCACTTAAAGCGCCTCCTATGTATTCACTAAGAATATGTTGCTTTAAGCATAAAATTACTTCAAAAAAAATTTAACATCTATATCTAATATATCCGCTATAGAAGTGGCTACTCGTAAGCTAGGTGTCTTAGAGAGAACCTCAATACCTGCATAGTAACTTCTATTAATGCCAACCATTTCAGCTATTTCCCATTGTTTTAAATCTTTGTTCTTTCTCGCAGTTTTGATAAGGAGAACTTTCTCATTCTTGTCCATATATCTCCCTCGCTTTTTGTATGCTATAAGCAACATTTTCAAATTGATTATATACCATGTATTGGCATAAAACAACCACTTTATGTATTTTTACATATTTTTTCATGGAAAAATAAACGTAATGTTGCAATTAGAAGACAAAAAGAAGATAATAGGCACATGGGCATAAAATGTGAAAGGAGATGCAGATGTGAATAATACAGACAAAGATAAGCACTCAATCTCTCAAAACTCCGATCAACACGTTGATTTTAGCGAAGATAGAAAAGCGGAAAAGGAAAAAGGTTTTATACCTTCGAGAGTACGATATCTAAGAAAAAAACATAAATTAAAAGTAGATGAAATTTGTAAATATGTAGATGTAGCAAGAAGTACATATACAAACTACGAACAAGGACATCGAACTCCACCGCCTGATAAAATGGCTAAATTGGCAGAAATATTAAAAACTACGCCGAATTATCTAAGCGGGTATTCAGATATAGAAGAACCTTTAAACGATAACTTACGAGCTATACTAGCAGCTACAAATCTAAATTGGGACGGACAAAAATTAACTTCGCAACAGAAAGAACAAATTGCAAATATAATAAGTGGGTATTTCCAAACCATCTCAACGAAATGAAAGAAACCGCATGATTTCCTCATGCGGTTTCTTTCATATATTTTTCAATTTTTTTATATAATCCTGCAGGTATATCACCTGTTACTAGACATTCAGATAAAACGTTATGTAAATCGACCTCTTTTTGTTTTCCATCTTGATTAGCAGCTGCGTTACTTATCGCATTGATTATCTTTTCCATTACTTCAAATCCCCCTTGTTTTTTTAAAAAGTTTAGCGTTTTTCTTTTTATAAAAAACTTAAACATCCCTTGAAACACTGAATGACACCGCTATATACGGTGTCATTCAAAGAATTACTATTTAGCCTACTGACCCTCCTGGATCAGCCATGTAGTAGACTTGTTTATTACTTTCTTGTTTTGAAGCTTTTTCTGCGCTTGCATTTCCTGCTACCGCCATAGTTACGGATAGCGCAATCAACGCTGCTAGTACTTTTTTCATTCTGTTCACCTCTACCCAAGATTGGAAAATATATAAATAAATTGAAAATAATATATTCTTATTGTAACATTAAGTCCGGAATTTTCAACATAAATGTTAAGGTAATTATAGATAACCCTTTATAAAACGCTTAGGTATCTGTGCGTAGAACTTATTCCCATGTTGCTCAAAGCATAGAACTGATTGTAGGAAATAGTACTCTTCACCCGTGGCCAAGCCCATGTAATACCATTGGAACCCCGTCCATGAACCTTTATCTTTTTTGATATCATTAAGTATTTGAATTCCTTCTTCAATATTCCCTCTTTTGATTGCTAAATGTGCTTTTTCTCCCAAATCCGCAGGGTTAATTTTATCCAAATCTATTTCATAATTTATTTGGATAAAGTCTAATGTTTGCTGGCACTCTTCAATTTTATCATTAAATCTATCTGTATTTTCATTTTTCAGAATTTCAATCGCTTTTTGTACTAGCACCTGACTTATAAATACATCCTCAAACATATAAGAAATCCCAAGAAATTCATATATGGATGCTAAAAATCGTGGAAACTCTTTCGAAATTTCCTTTTGAATAACTCCTTGCCCAATTTCTCTTACAATTTCAATATTATTATCCATGAGGTTCGCCACTAGTTGTAATTCTTTCATTCGGATATCACATGCATCTTTAAAATAGCCTGCTTTTAAACTTTCTACGGTTGGTTCTTCTTCGCTTTGATCTTCCAGTACATCTTGTTTGTTTTCTACATAAGGTACCGTTTTTATTAGACTAGTGAATTCTTGCATATCAGAAAACGAGTACATTAGTATAATCGATTTTAAAACTTTCATTTCAGCATAGGTACTCTTAATTGTGCTCTTTGATAGGGTTTTAAACAATTCTTTTCCCACGAGCTTCCCTTGCGCACGCTCACTGAGAAACTCGTAATGTAAGGACCATTCTTTCACCATTTTACTGCTAAAAGATTTACCCCTAGTAACTACAGCATTTAACAATTCAATATTACTTTGTGAACTAGCAAATTCCATTGCGATGCACAAGTTCAACGGTTTAGATGTAGCTTCGCAAAACCTTAACATATATTCTTGTACTAATGATTCTTCTTCATACACATAACGAACAAGCTTCACAAAATTTATAAAGCTAATCTTTGTTGCCCCACTAAAATACTGACTCACTAAGCCACTAGATACGTTTAATTTATCTTTCACTTGATTACTGGTAATCCCTTTTTTCTTCATGTCCGAATGTATTTCAATCAAAAGTGACAATGTATCCATAGAAAACCTCACTCTCCTATACACTTACTCCTGGGGTTAAGCTCCTAAAGAGAGTATAACCTATATTTGTTAAAATTCAAACAAAATATGAAAAACACTAAACATGTATAGTATAATTTATTTAACTAAACGAGGGTAAGGAGTAATATAGAATGGGACGAATTCACTTCACGTTAGAAAAAACGCTAAACGAATTAGATATATCACCGTACCGTCTTTCCGTTATTTCTACTGTAAGAAGCAATACAATTGCTGACATGGTAAGCAACCAAAGTAGCCGCATTAATATCTCTACATTAGAATTAATCATTACAGCGTTAAATAAAATATCCGCAGAACAAGGTTCGTCACGAAAGTTTAATGTTGCAGATGTATTCATTTATGTTGACTAACTTACTTCATTTTAACAAAGATACGAGAAAAACAGAACACTTGTTCCTTAAAATTTATATTTTTTTTTGAAGCGTATGAAGAAGAGGGTCTCATGACTCTCTTTTTTGTATTTTCAGACGCTGTAACCGCTGTACTTACTGTCTTTTGATTATATAGTACCTACCATCTATTTCCGTTTCTAGAGGTAAAATATTCTTCAATATACAATAAATAGTAGAAATATAGGGATTTTTCTCACTTTAACTCTAATATGCAATATTACATATACATTATATGTAATATAAACAACATATTACCTATATCTAATGAAGTCTATACGTGTTAAGATACGCAGGTATGGACTGTTATATCGCTAATGCCATTGCTACTAACAGTCCATCACCCTATTTTTTTTTTTTTTTGAGTGCGAACTCAAATCGTGGCCATGTGTCACTCCCCTTAATAATCTAGTTAAGGGGTTTTTTATATTTCAATTGAATATATGCTTTATCGCAGATAAATAAAAAAGAGAGGATATCTATTAGATAATCCTCTCTTTTCGAGTTACAGACGTTGCTAAAAGCATACATCTTGCTATATACTGTTCATATAAAAATTCATGGCATGATTGGTCAATTATACATTTAACCTAGGCTTACTACTTAGTTCGCCCCTTCTTTTTTCAACAAAATTCTGCTATGATGGATGCTAGATACATATAAAATTCAACAAAACTTTTAAAATAAAAAAGAAAAAACCCCGGCATACAGTTTTCGATGGTAGAGCGGCCAACTCAAAACACCAGAGAAAACTCGGAACAGCAGAGGCTATGTCTTACGTATTCAAATGTGTTGTTATCTATAACGATATTATCACATTTTGAAAAAATCGTCTAGATATAACCTTTAGTTTGCTGTACCCATTTTTACCGGGGAACAAACTGGAGGTTTTTTTATGTCTAAAAATAAGCAAGGTAACAAAATATCTGGAAAACAAGCTACTAAAGATGCCTACATTAAATTTTTTGAATTCCTCATGTTCGATCAAAATTATCGTACATTATCACCCAACGCAAAAATTCTATATTCTTTTTTAAGAAATAAAATTAACTACTTCGCAAATATTACTACAGCAACTGAACTAGCGGTGGAAGAAGCGGCTGCTAACGGGGAAACATTAAAAGGTACTAAGTCCTATAGAGATAGTGACGGTTATATATATTGTATTGCGGACAATACAGAACTAGAGTATTTGCTTAATGTTGCAGAATCTACTGTAACTCGTATAAAAGCAGAGTTGCATATTGCTGGACTATTACTTGAAGTTCCTACTAAAAATAAAGCTAATCGCCTTTACCCATTAGAGCCTAGCTTAGATGACTTACAGGAAAAATGGGAATATATACAGGAAATTAACGAACTACGTGAAAAGAAACAGAAAGCTGCAGCAGAGCGAGCACAAAAACATGCAGAGAAAAAAAGAAAAGCTGCAGCAGAGAAGAAAGCACAAAAACTAGCTGAGAAGCAGAAAAAAATTAGTAACAAGCAAAATGAAAGTTACAGTAACAAGCAAAATGAAAGTTACGGTAACAAGCAAAATGAAAGTAAATTAGAACTTAATCTTTCTAAATTAGAACCTAATATTTCTAAATTAAAACCTAAATATCAATCTATCCTTAATAGATTAAATAATACTGATTTACATGATTCTACTAAAATTATTGTTCAAAAAAATATTGATAGATTGAGTGATGATAAATTAAATATCATTGTAGAATTATTTGAATTATATAAAGTAGCGATGTCAGAGGTTACTTTTAATGCAGTACTTTCTCGTGTATTAAAATCTCAAATAAAAACGAATTTCCGTGGATTTTTAGAGAAATCCTTAAAAACAGAAATATCAAGTGATACCATCACACCAAAAAGCATACCATCACGTACAGAAATGAGCCCTGACTGGTTACATGAGCAGGAAGCAGCTGCTACTAGTACTAAACAAAATCGTCCTATAGGGCAAAAAGATATAGATGAATTAAAAGAATATCTGTTGCAAAAAGCTAATGACTTGCAAAAGGAAATTAATGTATCTGAATTGACAGTAGAGAACTTTAACACATTTGGAACATATATGAACATGGGATTTACTCTACAAGAAACAGCAAAAATTTTAAGAGAATCTCCTTTAATGAAATCGTAAAATAAAAGTATTATCTAAAAAACAGGTACGGTAATACGCTTATTTTGTATGCCTAAAGCAGACTATAAGTATCTCTACCCATATGCTAAGATTGTAATAATACTATATGGGAGGTCTATTACTTATGGGCTTATTCAGTACTAAAAATCCTAAAACAGTAACAGATACAGAATTTTCTTGGAAAGATAATAAAATTAAAATTACAGATAGATATGTAGAATCCTCAGGTCTAATTAATTTTGTTCGTGTTCCTAAAAAACACATTGAAACAGTTACATATGAAATTAAGACTGGGAAAGTAGCTATGTCAGTAGATATAAGTCTTATCGGAAAAGGTGTAGTGCTGGGAACTATCGCTGTAGGTATTGATTTAAAAGAAGAAGTTCAAGACTGGTTATTAGAAAAACTGAATTTATTCTAGGGCAATTGTATGTTTACAGCCGTTATAATATATTTTAAAATAACAGTGATTGCATCCATAACTAGAATACAGACTGCGCCAACAGACTGTATTAAATCGTAGTACGCCAATATTACAAGAGCCCTATTGTATTTATTACAGTAGGGCTCTATTTTTACCCTTTTTGTTAACTAATTGCAACCTTTTAGCAAGACATTGGCCGCGCACGTCGAATTAGTACTGGTGAGGTGATGGTGTGGTGATGAAAGAATGGTATTCCATACAAGATGCAGCTGATACGTTAGGGATTAGTCATACTTCGATTTCAAGGTATTTACACACGTATCCGGATTTTTTTAAAGTGAAATTAGTAGGTAGAAAGAAAATGATCTTTAGTGAAGGACTACCAATACTAAAAAAGATAAAAGATTTATATGCAAGTGGTGTACAAACGCACGAGATATTAGAACAGTTGCAAGGTTCTATGCCCGTTTACCATGATGCAGAGGATGCTGGTGAAGTGGTGAATAATTTTTCAGTAGCACAGATAGAGCCATTTCTGAAAAATTTAGAAACAATAATTAGTCAGCAAAGCAGTTTATACGAACAAAACACTCTATTAGCTGAACAAGTTATCAAATCTGATCAACGCGCAGAAAAAATTCACGAGCAATTACAACAATCTGATAAGCGAAATCAGGAACTCCAGGGACAGCTGCAAGAACTTACTGAAAAAATGGATACACTCATAAAGTTCCAGGAAGCAGCTGCCACTGCAGAAAAACAACCGTGGTACAAACGAATACTAAAATAAGTAAAGCAGCAGGAATCCCTTGTGGACGTCTTGTTGTTTTTCTTTCATCAATAGTGGTACACGATTTTTAAAAAATGGAGATGATATTTTTGACTTGGGACCAGTCGATAAATGAATTCCTGTTGTATATGCAAGGAAATGGCCGTAAATTGTCTACTATGCACCGATATAGATATGACTTAGTATTATTTGCTTGCTGGATAGAAAATAGCGAAGACGCTCTAACACGCCCCTTCAGACGAAATATAACTACAGGCCAATTGAACCAACATTTACATTCTGCAAAGACGACCAGGAATTGCTCGCCTGCTTCGCTAAAAAGGTTGAGCGGTGTAATTGTAAACTTCCTAGATTATCATGGTATCTTCCTGGAATCGGTAGATCGTGGAAAACAGGATTTATTACAACTAAGAAACTTTGCCTCTGATACAGAAATTCATCGCTTGCTGCAAACCGTGAAAAGTTTCGAGGGCTTAACTCCCTACCAAATAACCGGAAGAAAATATATTATGAATCGCAATCTATTTTTAGTGCATCTAATGCTCTACTACGGATTTAGTATTCATGATCTCACCAACCTAACTATGCAAGATATCAATTTCGGCCAAGGCGTATTATTCCCTGTATCTTCAGGTGGTGTTAAACGGGCAATCCCTTTGAATGCTGCAGATCGTGAATTACTCTTGGCTACATACAGAGACATTCCGGAAGCCGTGCAGCCGCGCCAAAATACAAATGATCCGTTTTTTGTAACGTTTCACCATGCGACAAGTACATTTCAGTGGGATTACGGTACAGAATCCCCAAAGAAACTAACGAAAATTGCCATTCAACGTATGATCCAGAAAGAGATTAAACGTGCAGGTATTCACCACCTCTCCCCCACCACACTACGTAACCGTCACATATTAGATTCGTTACGCGATGGAGTTAACTTTGCGGAGATAAAAGTCCTGCTCGGTATGAAGAGCATTGAAGCTATGCACCGATATGTTGTTTTTGAACGTTCATTCACTGTTGTTAGTGGCTATGAGCGGTTGTGGAGAAGTTAACATGATAAAAGAAGCATCGTTATAAGATGCTTCTTTTATTTTTGTTCACTAGTGGTGTTTAAGTAGGGTTAATTTCATTTTATTCTTGCATTCACGGTTAATTATGGTAAAATTACCTTATAAGTGGTGTTAAAACCCTACTTGTTAATTTAGGAGGATGAAAAATGAGTGTATTAAACGTCTTGAACATTTCAAGGTTTAATGGTGATTTCGGAAATAGTAATAACAATTTTATGGTGAATGGTTACTATTTTGAGATGCCAACAAACGTTGCACCTATCAGTAAACAAAAAGCAGAAACGTACTTTGTGGACTCTGTTAAAGAACCTACAGACCTTTTGAAGAAAATGTTAATTTCTACAACGATTGATGGAGAAGAACAATATTACTTAGTAGGTGAAGCAGCGGTTTCACAAACTGTATCAAACGTACATGTGAAACGTATGCATGACAAAATTAAAAGTCCAATCCCTTATGTATCATTTTTGAGTGCTGTAGCTTATTATCATGCACTTAAAGGGGATAAGGATAGTAACGAGATTGATATCGATTACATGAGCATGATGCTACCAATTTGGCTGTTAAAACGAGAATCTAAATTCAGTGTTGCTCAAAACAAAATGTCGGACCGTTTCTTAAAAGAACATGTTGTAACAGTACATACACCAGGAATGGAACGCACATTAAAAATTAATGTTAAACAAGCAAAATGTAGAACTGAATCTGAAGTTGCTCGCCATGCTATTAAATATAGAATGGTTAAAAAAGATGATACCGCAAAAGCAATTACTATTGAAAAACGTAAATCTGCTATTCGATTTGAAAACTCTAAAGTAGTTCTAGTAGATATTGGTGGTGGTTCAACGGATGCGGTAGCGTTAGGGGTAGGATTAACGACTCCAACAAGCCGTGATTCTTTCAAAGTAATCGATATTAAACCATATTTAGGTAATATTGAAGAATTCCGTACAGAAAAATTAATAGAACAATTCAGTAGCCTACGCTCATTCGAAAACTTTATTGTGAAAAATTACAGCAAAGAAACATACAAGCTTAAAAATGAAAACAATGGTGAAGAAACTGATTTAACAGATCAAATTACTGAAATGCTAAATGAGTATGCTAGCTTACTTGTGACTCAAGTTTTAAACGAATTCATCCCAGCATCTAGTGATGAAGTTTTGAAATTCATATACTTTGGTGGAGAAGCGCCGATTTTAGAGCCTTACATTAAGGAAAATCTATTAAAACATATGAATGAAGAAGCTGCTCAAAACAACCATTTCTTTTTAAGTGACATTATTGAGGAAGAAGATAACGAAGTCTTCGCTCCAACAGCTCGTACAATAAATTTAAATGCTTTGGAGTTACGCAGTATTGATGAAACAAAAAAAGTAGAAGCATAAGGTGTGTTTTAAATGGAAAAACGCAAAAAAATGCAGTTAATCTGCAAGAATATGCCCGATGATGTTTATGAAATTTTGGATGAAAAGTCTTCTAAACGTAATTTAACTGAATATGTGGTGGATTTAGTCCAGAATCAAAACAGAGATCAACAACTTATCCGTATACTCATGGATAAGTTAAGTAATATAGAATCTTCTTTAGAAGAAATAAAGAATGGTTCGATTATGGTAAAACCAAACACGGATCTCCAAAATGAAAAAGAGAGTGAAGAAGCATTTTTATCAGAGGGAACAATTATTGAAGCAGAAGTAGTTGAAGGTGGTATTGATCCATCTGATAAAGAAGATATGGATTTCTAATTAAATAAAAAGGGAAAGCTCTTCCCAGCTTGGCGGCATCGAAAGAGCTTTCCCTACACATTATCTATGAAATGGAAGGATGATTTACAATGGCAAACACCCTATACAAAATCACAAATAATGAGGTTATTGTACCACAACGCAAAGATAAAAGGGAATTTTTCGGAATGTTCTATCACTTTGTATCTGACAAATACAATGCGGTTAACGAATGGTTCGGTATAGATGAGGCTGCTTCAGATCGCCTTTGGTTTTACGGAACTATTTCCTTTGCTATTTTCCTAGTAACGTTCACTTATCTTGTATCTGGCCTCGTATTCGGCTTTTAAGGCGAGGTATAAGACATGGACACGATAAACCATAAAGAACTTATGCAAGAAGCATGGTATATGGCAAAAAGAGGTGCTGTTCGTTTTGGTGGAAAGGCTAAAGAATATCTATCTGCTTCTCTAAAAATTGTTTGGGAGCAGGTTCGTAAAGTAATGAAATTAAATGCTGAATTAGCAGCAATGGAAGAAATGTTAGACTCTCTGAAGTCTACTAAACGGGAGTATGCAGCATATGTACATAATGTACTGCTTCCTTTTGCAAAAGATGGCCAACCTATTACTAGAAAACTGCTAAATGCAATTTATAAAGTAATCGGCTTTAAAAATAATATCGATCCTGGTACTAAATCAATTATTCGATACACAAAGCGCTACTCTTTAGAATCCTATTATTTATTAGCTGATATAAAACTACTACGAACTACCCAAAAAGCTACTAGGTACGTAGTAGAAGTGAAAAATACTGCAGTTGCAGTACATTGGATTCCAAAAAGCATTCTAAACCAAAAGAAAGAAATTCCCGATTGGTTTATTAAAGAGAAGAAATTGTTTTTAATCTAATATATTTACACAGAAGTCGTCCCGCAGCAGGCTAACTTCTGTGTAATTCCCTTTTTTATTTTTTAGGGTTATGTTAAGTTATTGTTGTTAACAATATGTTTAAAGTGATGCCAGTCACTTTACGGAGCGTTGATACCTTTCACATCGCGTTTTCGGTTTTGGTTTATCAACGCTTCGAATCTCTTTTTTTAATCGGAATATTGTTGCTATTAAAAAGACGATAACCAGTACTAAAACTGCTGTGAACAAATTTGTTGAAATTAGACTACCAATTGAATTGGTATAAGTACCAAACTCTTTTGGCATGTACCAATTTACGTAACTATGTAGCGGAGCTAATTTCGCTAAGATGTCATAAAGAATATATAGTTGTGTTAAAATATTTGAATCAATTTTTTTCATTCCTCTTCCCCCTTATAAAATATATTTCTTCCTTGTTACTAAATTCTAAAAAAGCCCAATGGCAACACTCCTTTCAAAATCTCATCTACTTATAGTTCACATATAACCCTTACAAGAAAAGAAAAAAAGTATTTTTTTTGCACCCCACTTCTAACATTTTCGACAAAAATGAAGTTTTTGATCACATTTTTATAACTTTTAGACAATTTTTTTATCTCTACTCTTCTTATATAACCTAAATAAGAGGAAAATCTTTGTTTTCTCACAAGGATTTTTCAAACTCGCAAATAACATGCTGCAAGTATCACAAGAGTCTTAGTTATTCTTTTCAAATAACTTTTTCACACTTCCAATCGAACATACATTCGTGTAAAATGTATACAAATAACAAGAATTGAGGGATTTGGTATGGAAAACTGGGGAGCACCAAAGATTCGCGGGAGAGGTATGGTCAAGTGGCTTCCGTTCACAAGTCTTACGGAGCAGTTTGAAGGAATTGATCGCATGTTAGAAGAACAATACAAGGTATCCAAACCTACTATTACTGATGATACAAAGCAACGAATTGAACGAGCATTAAATGAGTCTCTACACTGCAATAAAGAAATTAATATTGAATACTATCGTAACGGGTTCTTACATGAACAATACATAACAGTCACAGGTATAGATATCCATAGTAGAACTGTATATTGTACCGATGCTTATAACTTAAATACCAAATTTAAGATAGATGAATTTACAGATTTGAAATAAAATAGATTTAAACAATTACACTATATAAGTTGTAAAGGAAGTGTGCAAAATGTCAGGAAATCAATTAAGGAAAAATGGTGCAGGAGCAGTTATTCATGATGATATAAATAACCATGCTTTTTTAAATATTCCTATGGTTATAGATGAACAGCATGGGATAGTGTATGAGGTTTTAAGTGCGGGCTTCCATGCTAGAGATGCTTTAGCGATGGTAACAACAGATGGTTTTACCACAACGAGGGTAAATACCCCTATTATCACGATTAAAAATGACGATAGTACTGTCCAAGCATACCGACTACCTTTAGAGTTAGAAGAATGGGTTCTTGCTTGTATGCAGGCAGCTTCTGCAGGGAAAAATCCATTTCCTTGTAAGGTTGCTTTTGGAATAATTGAGAATACATTTTATGTAGAATTCAAATGAAAAAGGAGCAAATCATTTTGCTCCTTTTTCTTCGTGCGGTCTATATTTTCCTCTCAATGCTTTTAGCTCCTGGTGCAACTGCTCTACATCAGATCGAAGGAACAAATTAGGGGATTTCATACTTTTGGCTTTCATAATTGGAATTAACCGTCCTTCTGATACTAGTTTATTAAAACGTTGACGTGAAAAACCCATCAACTCACTTGCTTCTGTAACCGTCAAAATATCATTTTCCATGAACTGCATTAATTCTTCTCTACTGTTAAAATGGTACGTTGCCATACATTCACCTGCTTTTTGATTTGGCAATCATCGCAAACGGACGATTGCCAATAGTGTAAATAAAGATACAATAATCGCTGCTGCAATTGTTAGTGTACTTCCAATCCAACTTAAAACGGAGTTAATTATAATCATGGTTACTAGTAATAAGATTATTTTGGATGTTTTTGTCATTTTCATCCACGAAAGAGTTTGTGTTATAATTTAGATGACCAACTGGTGCTGTAACACCAGTCAGTCGCTTTTCTTACTGGTCTTCGTTATCATCTTTCTTATCTTTTTTTGTCATTTGGTAGATGCCATAAGATAATGTGATGATTTCGAGGACTGTTTTTATATTTTCCAACCACTCTTTCATGTTGTCACCTCCTTTACATTTATAATTATACCATAACCGTTGCTAACTGACAACAGTTATAACAAAAAAATAATGAAAAAGGTAGGGTAAATTACTTTTTTATAACTATATATTTCGTATCACTTTTCTATTTTTTATTTGTTAGGTATGTAATGTCATCACGACCTAACAAATAAAAAATAGACTTTATACTTTGATATATAAGCTTCTTTTAAACATTGCAGGACACCAAAACAAATCCCAACTTCAGCGTACATGTTTAACTGTCTATTATATGTATAATTCATTGTTCTATTTTTGTTAGGACGACCTAACAAAAATAGAGTAAAAAAGCCGTCCCATTCAGGACGGCTTCTCTTATTTTATCATTATATGTTCCGCTTTAATCCATCTATTACCACCAATATCAATAGCATCTAAATGTTTACCCCAAACACGGTATGGAACCGTTCCGTCGATGTCATCAATATGATTAATACACTCAGGTTCACTGTGTACCGCAATTCCGTACCCAGGAGGATATTTTGAGTAAGCATGGAACCATTCTACATCAAAATGCTCTAATTTTGCCCACTGCTTCTCAGAACCTAAGCAAATCATATCCTTATCTCCACCACCCCAATATCCTTTAAAAATAAGGTATGGAATTTTTTGAGTGATATTTCCTGTATACTGCGGATCAGCAGGGTTCTCATATAAATTAACACCATATCCATCAGGGTATTTTGATGTTGCAATACCAATGCCTTCCACTTTTACGGAGCTATTAGCGGTGATGCTTGATACAGAACTACCCACAAACCAAGATAATGGTTTATCACCAATTAATTTATTAATATCACATTTCCCGATACCAGAAATATTTCCTGTCTCTGTATATTGCCAAATATCACATGGATATGCAGGCTTATTCTCTCCATAGCGAGGAATCCACACAAAATCTGCTTGTATATTTCTTGCTCCAAATGACACATACGTATGATGACCTACATATAAACCGACCTTTTTAGCACCTAAACGACGCAATTCATTGATAAATGCTTGTGTACCGCCTTGCATATCATCCATCGTTTGTACTTCTACATCAGCAACCCAGAACTTTGCACTTTTATCACCACGTGCCCAAAAGTCTTGCGCTTCCTTCCTTGCATCAGCAATAGATACAAAACGACAAAAAGCATAATTTCCAAACGGAACACCTCGCTTTTTCATTTCACTTACATACTTTTGATACATATGGTCAACAACATTAGAACCATCTTGTACCCTAGCAATAACTAAATCTAATTGTGGTGCTGCTACATCCCAATTAATATTACCGTTCCATTTTGAAATATCTACAATATATCCCATAATAATTACCTCTTTCTTTTTTTATTTACCGAAAAAAGAGACGTGTTTTAACGCCTCTCTTAGACTCGTACAACGTTTTTACTTGTCTTGATGTTCTTTTGTATCACTGAACCATTTCCCGCTCTCAGGATTAGAAATAACCCCTAAAGCGATTAAGACTACTAGAATTATGTCCACGTATTCCTGATAACGTCCTGCATTAAAATGTGGAACAGTATCCATTAAAACCATTCCTAGCAGCGCAAAGAGTGCCACCCATAAGCCACGGTTATTTAATTTCTGTTTCATTTACATTTCCTCCCTTATCTTTTCTCGCATCAGAACGTTGTATTTTCGCTTGAATTTCACTCGCAACGCTCTCTAACAACCAGGTCGGAATCCATTTATCCCAACCAACTCTTACACAGTTTGCTGTAAAACTATTAAAAATGTGATAAATCAAGCCACCTGTGACCATGAAAAAGAAGAAATCAGGTAGCTTAAAAGCGATATCAAACATATGCGCTAAACACGGCAATAAAAAAAGCACCACGGTACGCGCGATGCCTTCAATGCCATATTGTGATGAGTATGTTCCATCTAATTTAGATGCCTTACTACCAGTAATCCAGTCTAAACCTACAACCATCATTAAGATGAAGATCCAAATCAAGTTTGTCTTTCCGTAAACCAGACTTAAAAACGTGCCTATTCCACCACTTACTACTGAAGCAGCTCTAAAATCGGTCGAGGTGATGATATCACTAATATTTATGCTTTTAATAAGCGCTTGTATTCTATCCATATTTCACCTCCTTTCAAGCAAAATAAAAAAGACCAGCTATTGCTGCTCCTGCTCTGTTTGTGTGTTATTTTCACTAGCTGGTGTTGGCGGTTCTTGAGATGGGTAATTCCCTGTAATTGATGCATAACACTCTAAACAAATGTTCTTTTTCGCAAATCCCATATCTAGCGGGTACAAACGCGCCCCTCGTTTACATATTTCACACAGCGTGGCAATTCGAAACTTTACTGTCCCATCCATCTCTCTCCATACTTCAACCCTGCTAACACCTTTTAGAAGACCTGCATTATTTAACATATCAGCAGGTATTTGAACAAAAATCCCTGTCTCTGTGCGCTCTGCATCCACCAGCCTCCCCACAAAAGGAAAGCCTTCACCTGCTTGAAGTGGCATCATTTGATTCTCATTCATTCTTATTTCTCCTTTCTATCCAAGTGCGTTAAATTTCCAACCACTTGGAGTACTCGTATAAAAACCTGCTCCAGCATTACCGTCTGTAAAACGTATATGCCCCCATTGTTGGAATCCACCGCCACCTAAGTTAATTCCCTGCATCGCTCGGATGTTTCTATAGATTTTAACTTCTTTTTCAGTGCTTATATCAAATGTTTGTCCGTCTGCTGCTGGAGCTATATTATTATTCACACCACCTACAGCAAGCGCGTTAAACGGCTGAATACCATCTGCTCTTTCTGCTGCAGCACGATCCCAATTATACATAGATGCATATTTGCCACTGTATAACGTTACACCACTTACACAAATTGCTGTCCCTTGTCTCATGTCAGCATTTCCAGAACAAACTTTAATAATTAATGCGTGCTGTTGCGGAATATAGTTTGTTGGCACTTTGAAAGTGAAAGAGTATCTTCTGATTTCTCCATAAAATGTAGACGGTTCAGGAAAATCCATTTTTTGTTCATTCCATATATCGTAACTTACATTGTCTCGGAATTTAACGCAGCATACTTGTAAACGAGGTTTCCCTGTTTTACGTACACCATTTATCATAGCTGTTCTAAAGTGAGCAGAAACTGTATATTCGTTACCAGGATGTATCCCATTATTCACGACTGTTTCGGGATAGTTATACATATCTACCCTTGCAGCATTTACCATTTGCTCGTAATCGAATATATGCGTATTCTTTTCTATTACAACATTTCCCCATGACTTCCAAGTAAGGCCGTATCCACCTTCAAACCCATAATAATCGTTATGTCCGATGTTTTTCTTTGTAACACTAGAAAAGTCAGGATCTGCTATTAGGTTTCGTCTTGATACCGCAGTTGTTTTCGTTCCCCATTCGTCTTGGAATAGGAAGTCTAGCATTTTAACAGTTACACCATCTTTATCAATGGTTATCTTATCACCATCAATTCTAATAAGATTCGTATCAATACCTTTTGCCGTTAACCATTTCACCATTGTATCGGCATTAATAGCTACCTTTGAAACATCAATTTCTAATTTTTCCGATGAAAAGTTAATAGCTGCGATGATATTACCTTTTTTAACTTCTGCAAGGATTCCTTCATCAAGAACCTTAAGTTTAGAACCCGTTTCTTTTACATAAGCGGCGTAAGTCTCATTTATAAACGTTTCTTGTTTTTCGGAAATGATTGAAACGCCCTCTTTATTAGTACTAATACTTCTTTCTAATTCTGTAACTTTTTTATTGTAATCTTCAGTAGCTATTCTATTGGCTATATCTTCTAGCATTTTGTCAGCATCCGTTTGATCTTTCGGATGTAGCCAAAATTCTGTAGCTATAGTGCCACGTTGTAACATAGGAGCAGCACACCATAAACGCCCATTTCTTGTAACGTAATAACGCCATCTCACAAACGCTGCATTGGCTGGTGCTTTATCTGTGCATACAGCACGAACCCATGTATGATTTACAACAGTGATATTCGTTCTAGCTGTCTTAATGCGAGTTTTTTTGTCAGCAGTCCACCATTCAATTTCAATAAATGCACCGACACTATCAATAGGTGTTTTCCCGTCAGTATTGAAATAACCTGATGCAACAAAGTCTTCGTTAACTTGACACTCAATAAATTGACTTGTAAGTCCCCACCAACGATCTTGGGACTGGCCAGTAACGGTAATTGCAAATGTATTCATACCTTTGTATTTTAAATTCGTATCAACAGCACCAGTAGCCCCATTACCGCTATTCCAAAACCAATATTTCGGTCCTAACGTAAAATTAGCATCGCGCAACTCGTTGACAGTACCTAAACCACCTACATAAGCTTCAACATCTTTCTTTTTCATTGCTAGCTTCAATTCTTCAGATTGTTGCAGGATCGTTGTTGTAGCTTGAGTCAGTGTTTGCCCTTGTTGAGTTTGTATTTCCTGTATTTTTTTTACATCACTTGTTATCCCTTCGGCGTTCCGCGTAATCTCCGTTACTTTCTGGCTGAATACATTTTCTTTTACCCCATCTTCTGGAGACGGAGCGTATGCTTTTGGCATAGATCCTTTTAACACGGATACATTTTTGAAGTAGCACTCACTACCATCAGCAGAACGATCACCATAAATATATAAACTAAAACCTTTTTTCATATCTGATTTATCATGTAATTTCATTGTTGTATGAACTCGAACCCACTTTTTAACAGGTTCAACGATTAATTCTGGCGTACCTCCACTATGAAAGCCCATTGTATTGTTACCCTCAATAAAGTGGTGTAATCCTACCGCTATTCTGTTGTTTGCTGTTTCTGTCCATACATCTAAGGCAATCGTGTACGTATCACCTGGCTGGCAATCATTTCGGAAACTAGCTGGCATTTCTTGAGGCATTCCAAGCCATCTTTTAGCTTGACCGAATTGACCGTTTTTGTTAATTACAGCAACTACAGGATACCCAAACTTTTTGTCATTAACGTGCATATGATAACCTTTTGTAGGATCTGTTGTTCCAGCATTATAACCTGTTGCCCAATTACCAGCGCGCAAATTACCGTTTAGGTTCTTATCCCATTGCAGGCCGTCATCAGCCCAATAGTGTGTGAAATCTCCGTTACGTACATAGTTACGATCACCAGCATCATTAACGATAGATTCCGTTTTTTCAATACGCTCTTTTACGCCATTGAAACTTTGTTCCAACTCATAAGTCGATTTCGTAAAATCTGTAGGGACCGACCCTTTTTCAAGTTTGTGCTTCTTCATCCGTAGTCTTTTTCCTACGGAATTTGCGTTCCTAGCAAATCTTATCCTTAATCCCCAACCTGTAGCTCTTGTGTCAATCTTAAAAGTCCAGGACTCGCGTTTCCATACGTTAGATGCAGGTAAACCTTTTTGTACAGACTCATTCCATATACCATTAATGAATTGGAATAAAACGAAATCAACTTGAGCATCATTTTGTATGTCCAGAGATATAGTCATATCTTTATCTTTTTCAAAGTCACCCATTTTCGTATTATCTAAATGAAATTGATAGAAAGAGTCAGTGTGATCCAAACATTCTAATACAATGTATTCACCAGGCTGCACAACGAAGTTAGCTTTGTTTACTTGTGCGCCTCCAATCATTCCAATTGTTTGCGGTTTTTCGTTTGGCCCAGTGTTGATAAGCCAGTTTTCAACTCCAACAGTACGATCTTCAACTTGCTCCAATTTTTTAGAGATTCTCCCAGCCTCTTCTTTGATCTCGGTTGTTATCTTGGTAAAAACATTACCATCTGCAATATCTTCTGGAGCAGGTCGCCACGAATAATCTTTACTGCCTATAGTCAATTGTGGTGAACTCTGCTGATACCAACAACCAGCAGGAGGATTTGCATCAGGCTCTACACGAAAATGACTCTCGTTATCCGTTCCCGGTGATGACATCATACTTGCTGTCACTGTGAACGAAACGCTTACTCTTTGCCATTGATTAGTAGATTTATTTGGACGAATTCCAGTAGCACCTGGTGCAAAATAGAAAGTGTGTTGTAAATCTTGGCCATCCGGTAAACCTTTTACACGAGTAAAAATTGAATAGGTTACTTTATCTCCTACTTTTACAACTTTTCGATCTACTAAATCCTTGAAGTTATAAGCTAAAGCAGTCCATGATGATTGGGTTTCAACAACTGCATTACCTTGAAAAACATCATTCGAAATTTTAACTTTATCTGCTGATTTAAACCACCAACGATTGTCTGCTTGTGCAAAGGTCAAAGCACCATCAAAAGATTTAGAGCCGATTAACAAGTTTCTTACATCGTCATTAATGTTTGCTACACTTTCTTTAACTTGTGAAATAACTTTCGTATTTCCGTCCACATCACTTTCTAAGGTGTTAATTTTATTTGTAGTCTCACTACTATTTTTCGTTAATGTTTCAATAGACAGTTTAAATTTCTCAGAATCCTGTTCAACCTGGGTTACTTTTTTATCAATTTCACCTTGATCTCTTTGTACGTCAGAAATAGTTCTCGTAACTTTTTGAAGACTTTCTGTTACTGTATTAAATTGGCCAGTGGTTTCTTGTTGCGCTTCTTCCACTTTCTTATTTAATTCTTCTTTTGCGAGTTTAATATCCTTATTAACCTGCTCCAGCGTATCTTTTTTAATTGATTCCACATCAGGAATAAGGAGCTCCCAATCTTTCCCGTTCCATACTTTTAAAACACCAGGTTTACCGTTACTAATATCTCGCCATATCGTCTTACCAATTTGAAGATTATCTGTAGGCTGCTGCTTAGATTCAATAATATTAACAGTATTATTCTTCAAGTTTTCTTGAACCTTTTCTGCCAACTTTTTAACTGCTTCAGATTCTTTTCGTATAGTTTCGATGGTTTCTCCGTTTTCTTCAACCAATTTTTCTAGTTGATCCAACAACTCTTTGTTTGCCTTACCACTTAATTGCCCCAGGAGTCTATTGTATAATTTTCGCATTTCTTCGTTCGGATCTGTAATTTCTCTGTAATTACCAAACAGATATTTCTCTGCAGTAGGATCTTTAAAAGACTCGTCCCCAGCAATCACCCTTGCTTCCAAATAAAGCTTAGGCTTGAACCCTGGATCTTTAATAATTATCGTGTCTCCTTCACCTACTTGCTCATGCTCAAATCCTTTTACACGTTCTAAGTTTTGTGCATCTACTTCATACGAAACAGAAGCAGCTTTTCTTTTTTTTATTTCCATTTCCATTAAAGTAAGTAAACGTTGTGGTGTCATATTCAGGTTATCTGTTTCGGGTGTGTAAAATCCGAACCTGTGAAATCCTTTTACATTCCAACGCTGAAAGGCTTCGTTATCTACAATATAAGGAAGTCCATTATTTATACTTTCGATGGTAATTACACTGTCACCCTCGCCTCTTACAAAACCTACAAGAGCTGTACATATATTTCGGGTATTTTCAATTCTTCTGACATTAATTAAGTCTTTTCCCAGGTTAATTTCTTTACCTGTATACCGTCCTCGTTTTGCTATCATATCGACATACCAATTGACAATTTTATTAGCAAAAACTTCTACACGGTACTGTATTTCAAATTTAAATAAAGAAGCTATTTTTCCTAAAAAGGTAAGTGGATCAATGAATTCATCGATAGTCATTGTATGGAATCCTGCATAATCAGTTTTTCCACGTTTCCACTTCATACCTATAAGAGCCATATCAATAAATTCATTGACTGTTTTACCTTCGATACGCTGCGGCCGTATAATTCCTGATTGAGCAATTTCTACCCATACAGCAGATGAAAAGATTTCTATAAATCTTCCATCTTTTGTTTGAATAGCTTCCTCGATAACATACGGAATAAAACGACCGTCTCTAGTTTGTCTTAAAATTAAATTTTGCTGAATTAGGGCATCTGCATTAGGATTGTCTATTAATACTTTAAATGTCAGGGTATCAATATTACTTTTTAATTCCCAATGTCTTAAATCATCGTAATAATCTTTTGGTTGTAAAACTGCAATGATCTTTTCTGTTTTAAAATCCACGATATGAAATAGCCCACTGACCTTTTTCATTTAAATCGCTCCCTATAACTAATTGTTGCATCTAATTCCGTAGGTCTAATATCAATACGATTTTCTCCTCGAACTATCAGCGGAAACTCAGAAACTACTTCTTTTAAATCAATAGCATTTTTACCATTGATCGTTACATGTCCATATTCTGAATCAATAACCACTTTATCTCCTGTGTCGAAAATGTACGGCACAGCATTAGTATCAATGTTGTTTAACTTCCAAATTTTAAGGTCGTCAATTTGCATTGTATAAACCGGTGTATTTCTATCCCAACGACAAATTGCAATCATGACTTGTGCAACTTTTCGTGACGTCATAGGATTTGGATTAGTCTCAGAATCCGTCCAACGCTCTACTAAAGATGCATCATCAATCTCTGTACCGTCTCTAAAACGCGCTACATAAACAGACCATTCTCTGCCTCTCCTAGCGATACGTAGCCGACCATAAAATTGATTAAATGTATTAGAATACGCACCAGTGGTCTCAACTAAAAGACGTCTACTTCCAGGTACTGCATTATCACCAAGCGTCATATGCGCCTTAGTAATTTCAGCCTCCCAATATAAATCGTTCATATTAATCTGGGCTACCATATTGCTCGTTTCATCGAGTAGAATGATTTCCACACGTCCCATTTGATCTGCATTTCTAGATTGTAAATGTACCCAGGCTTCTAATTCGAAATCTTGTAGTGGACCACCAGGGATATTTTTTTTAGCAAGT
>NZ_JXIS01000028.1:0-1478 GCF_000836715.1 Bacillus sp. L_1B0_5
AGTTTCAAAAAAAATAGCCCTCCACCAGACCTTTTTTGGTCAGATGGAGGGCTATTTTTTTCATGTTTTGACAAGCTGCGGTGAGATAAGCCTGCATTTGGACAGACTTCAGCCCTCGAAATCGAGCATATCGATAGCCATGTAGTTCTTTGGCGTCTGCAAAGCTTCGCTCTATAGTTGAACAGCGTACTTTGTACAACTTTTTCCCTGTAACTGTTAGTTTGTTTTTTCTAGCGATATCCTTATATTTCTCCCATATATGATGAGTGATAACTTTTTGTTTTTGTTTCTTTGAAAAACATACCTCACGTAGCGGACAAACAGCGCAGTCTTCTGGCTTCGATTTATATTTACGATATCCTTCACGATCCGTTGTCGCATACTCTAAAATACACCCCATCGGACAAGCGAATGCATTCATTTCTTCTACATATTTAAATTGGCTTTTTGGTACTTCTTTATTTCTTTTTCCAAATCGGCGATACCCCATCACCATAAATATATTTCTCTCCGATAATTTCTTACAGATATAGCTCGTAAAATAGCCTGCATCAAGAGCTACAGCTTCTACTTTGAACCCGAATTTATCAATTTGAGCTTGGAGGCGTGCTAAATATGGCTCGGAATCTGCCATATTTCCAGCCGTTACATAGGTATCTGTAATAATATTGTACTTCGCATCAGTCGTACGATGGTCTAAGAAATGAAAACCGTTCGGTTTTCCATCTCTCATTAAAAATCCACTATCTGGATCCGTTGTACTTATACGAGTTTTTTTGGTAGGGGTATCACTTTCCTCTCTAGGTTTTAATTCTTTTTTCCATGTACCTTACGATCTTCGATTACCGCAGCTTCTAGCTCATCTATATAAAACTTTGCTTTTTCTTTTTTATATTTATGTACAAATTTATTCTTATTGGCATTGGCCTTAATGTGCGTAGAATCTGTCATTAGCGCACGTCCTCCCACCATCCGGTGCTCTGTCGCTTGCCTCACGATCTCATCAAAAATTTCTTCGAAAATATTTGTATGAATAAAGCGGGTACGGCGATTCCAACTGATTGTAGAATGATCTGGAATAGTATCTGATAGAGAAAACCCTAAAAACCAACGGTAGGCGATATTCGTTTTAATCTCTTTTTCCAATTGACGCTCCGAACGAATACCGTAAAAATATCCAATAAACATCATTTTAAATAAAACGATAGGATGGATTGACGGACGTCCATTGTTTTCACAGTAATAAGGGCGTAATTTCTCTTCAATAAAATCAAAACTAATTGTCGCTTCAATCGCACGAAGGAAATGATCTTGTGGAACCAACTCTTCTACAGAAACAGATACACGTTCATCACGATGATTTTTTAAAGCACCCATCATAAAAACTCTCTCCTTTTCCTCTTTTTTATCAGTGTTGACACATAAAAAGAGGTTCAGACACAAAAACAGGCTGTAGAGAAGACTTTCTCCACAGCCTG
>NZ_JXIS01000029.1:0-25317 GCF_000836715.1 Bacillus sp. L_1B0_5
TTGCAGAAAAACGTTGCAACCGTAAAATCTTCAACGTTCTATCGCCCCACGCTTCTCAAAATTGCGAAAACCAAGCTAAAGTAGGTAGTGTGGTGAGTCAGCGTACAAGATACTTATGTTCTCACCGTAGGGACTGCGGGTAGAGCCTGCTAAGATAACTGGTGGATACATCGGTGTTCGCAGGAATCTCCCACTTCAAACAGTCCGTTAGGACGTTAAGTGGTGAGTAGTTCAATAGATAGATACGAAATTCATATGATTTATTAATTATCCTTCATTTCAGCTCCATTTCGGCATGTGTCTGTTATACAATAAACATATACTTGAAAGGCAATGGAGTAACTGTTTATTGTATAACAGACAATTAAGATAGCTTCCTGTCATCTCTTGCCCGAAACCAATTCATCTTCACCTACTCAATTCGCATTCCTTTTGGAAGGAGTCTTCTTGGCTAAAATGACAAAAAAGTTGAGGATTCCCCCAACTTTTTTATACATTTATTTTCTTATTAATCCTGTAGATGTAACCTGATATGTTCTTTTCTTTCCTATATATTCTTGTTTTCCATTCTCAAGGTTAGTTAAAGTCGCTCTTGTTTTTTCCTTTGCTGCTTCCCCTTCTATATGAGTAAATTCTATATAATCTCCCACTTTTATAGATACTGTTTGGGTTTCAGCATTTTGTTGTCTATTTCCCATGATTTCTTTATTGTACATAACGCTACCAGACGAGTTCTGGACTTTAATACTTGCATATGTACTATTGAAGTGAGAATGCGGTACGCCAGCTTCTAATTTGATTTTCAGCTCTTCTACTGTTTGATTATAATCTACTTTTGCAATTTCTCGATCACTATATCCTTTTAATGACCATGCAAATTGTTTTCCATCTAGAATTGTTGTCTCTGGCATTTTTTCTAATTTCTTTAAGCCCTCTTTTGTAACCTGGTATCTTGCTGTCTTTCCAATAGTTTCATTTTTGTTATTTTCAAGATTCATTAATGTTGCGCGTGTTTTTTCCTTTACTGCGTCTCCTTCTATATGAGTTAATTCAATGTAATCTCCCACTTTTACGGGCACTGTTTGGGTTTCAGCATTTTGTTGTCTATTTCCTATGATTTCCTTATTGTACATAACGCTACCAGACGAGTTCTGGACTTTAATACTTGCATATGTGCTATTGAAGTAAGAATGCGGTACACCAGCTTCTAATTTGATTTTCAGCTCTTCTGCCGCTTTATTATAATCCATCTTTACAATTTCTCGATCACTATATCCTTTTAGGGACCATGTAAATTGATTTCCGTCTAAAATTGTTGCTTCTGGCATTTTTTCTAATTTCTTCAAGCCTTCTCGTGTGACTTCATACATTGCTTTTTTTCCAAAGCTTTCTTGTTTACTGTTGTCTAAATTTGTGAAATTCGCTCTATGTACACCTTCAAGATGTGTTAATTCAATATAATCTCCTACTTTAACTGGAACTTTTTGCGATTCAGCATTTTGTTGTTTGTTTCCATAAATATCTTTATTATATACTACTTTTCCTGATGCATTTTGTACTTTAATACTCGCATACGTTTCATTAAAATAATGATGCGGTACGCCTGCTTTTAAGTCAATTTGCATTTCTTCTGTCGACTTATTGAAATTGATTTTTGCAAACTCAAAATCACTAATTCCTTTTAGGGACCATGCAAATCGATTCCCTACTAAAATATCAGAATTTCCATTTGTAATTCCTACTTTTTTCTCTACAGTTCGATCAAATATATCTGTTAATGTAATTTTAGCAAAAGCTGTTTGAGGCAATTGCATAGTTTGACTTACCTCAGTTTGGTAGGACTTAATATTATCAATTACTTTTAAAGGTTGTCCCATTAACTTTTCATTGTCATAGATTTCAATTTTCCCTTTAAACTGTGGAGTACTTTGTTCTTTCAATTTCCATGAAACATTTAATTTTCCAGCTTCCAAGCGAGTATTTTGGATATCAAAATCTAAATTTCCCATTTCTGGTTGACTAGGCTGATTTATATTAAAAGTTTTTCCAGTACCAATAGTTGATTGAGTATTTCCTCCTGCCCTAACCCATAGATATTCTGAAGTTGCTCCTCCATCGTATTGATAGGACGTATCATGTTGCCCAGAGATACGCTGATTATTCCAAGAATTCCATTGTTTATCTGAAACTTTTCTGCTGTATCCATTTTTAAGACGTGCTTCTCTTACATCTTGTCCATTACCAGCCCAGTCCTCTTGAAACATCGATATACCATAGTTAAATGCAACATTCGCAACTGGATGATCCATAATAGCAACTAACTTCCATTGATTTAATGTATTATCTTTTATCCACTGGCCAAACTTTGTATGGCCATCTTCTTGCCAAGAGCGTAGAGTCATTCTATACCATTCACTATCTTTCCAATTATAAGTTGTTTGTACCTTCAGACCTGTTCCTTCTCCACCAAATCTGCTGGCTTCTGAAGTCGGCGATAAATATTCAGCTTTTATTGCTTGGTTTGATGCTATTGGATCCCAAAGTGCAAAGTGAAGGGTACGTTTACCGAATTGATCAAAACCACTTTGTTGTTGGAAGCCCGCATAACCACCACCCTCCCCTCCCTGATTCCAGTTATGCACAGCCCAATACGTATAAGGTGCTGTTTGGACTGGTGACCAGTCTATGCTAATAATATCTGAAGCAGCAGTATTTTGTGGTGTTACATAAACTGATGGGGCATGTGATCGGGTTGCTGCCTCTGTACTAGAAATTGGTGCTCCATACATTGACAACATGGTACAAGCCGTTGAAACCATAACAATTCTTTTTATTTTCCCCTTTGTTTTTACTTTAAACATAACTTCCTATCTCCTTTTAAATTATTTTAGTTACATTGAATAATAACCCTATATATCCCTTTAAACAAATTACGTAATAAAGTAACATTAGCTCTAAAATCTAAATATATTCTATGTTTTTTACATTGCTATTATTAATCAAATTATAGTATTTTGTATTAAAATCGTATGATTTAGGACTACATATAAAGTGAAAATTTTACAAAATTTCATAAATATGTAGTTTTAGATATTTATGATGAAAGAACCACTAAATAACTTAATTGATTTTATAAAAGATTTCCTTTCGTTATTGATTACACTATTAAACCCAGAATTGTTTACTAGAAAAATGTTATGTAAACTTCGGTTTGCCGATTAGACAATATAGTTTATCAATTTGCTGATATCTTATCATTATTTAGAAAGAGCCTACGTAAAAACGTAGACTCCTTTAGGTATCTAAACATTACATATATAACAAACATAAAAAAAATTACATCGAATTCTTCTGTTAGTTTATTTAATATTTAATGACGTAGATAATGTATTCCAAGGTGCATTTGTAGATGTATTTTGATATTTGAATTGTCCATTTTGCTGTCCCGAAGCATCCCATTTATATTCCCAACCATCAACTGTTCTATCACCATTAATATCAATCATCTTAGAATCTACTTTTTTTAGTTTTTGACCACTCATTTGAGCAATTGGATTTCTACCATATCCCATTTCATTTGTATAAATGTATAAATAGCTTCCTCCATGATCTTTAACCGTACTTAAATTGTTTGGACCAATAAATTCAACTCCGCCTAATTGAGATTCAACTTTTACCACATTTAATGATGTTAATGGTGGTGCAGGTGCTGCAGATACATCTGTCGCTAAGCCAACTGTTGCTCCCACTACTAATGATGAAACTCCTAAAATCATTCTTTTTAGCATATACTCATCCCCTTTATATTTAATACAAATTGATTCTATCATACTAAATTCATACCTTTCCTTCTCTGTGAAAGAGTTAACAAAAAGTACCTATTTATATATGAAATTGTGCATATTCATTGCATTTTTACTATTTACACTTACTACTAATCCTACTACAGCATATTTGCTTCTCTACCTTGATTGACTTATTACATTTAGCCTCGTTTCAAGCTGGTTTTGTAAGAGCTAATAAATGGTGCGTAGTTTAGTGGTTTAACAAATAAAGAATAGAGTTGCAAAGCCAACTCTATTTAAGTCGGCTTTTCCTCTAGCATTATAAGCAAGATCCACCACTTGCATCAATTAACTCACCAGTTATCCAACGACTGTCTGATGATGAAAGAAAACCTACAATATCAGCTATATCATTAGGTTCTCCCCACCTATTAAAAGTTGATAAACCTGCAGCATATTTTTGTCCATCTCTATTCCCCAATGTCTCAGCGTTCATTTCTGTATTAATTATACCCGGGAGAATTGCATTTACTGTAATACCGCGGGCACCAAGTTGTTGTGCTAAAGTATGAGTGAGTGTATTAATTGCCCCCTTAGATATGCTATAGGCAAAAACACTTGGGGAGGCTACCCGTGTGACAAAAGACGAAATATTGATAATTCAGCCTCCATTTTTTAAACGTGGCAAAGCCTTTTGAATAATGAAAAATGGAGCTTTCACATTAATATTCATAACCTCATCAAAAGACTCCTCTGTAGATTCCTCTAACGTTAAAATCTGCCCAATTCCTGCGTTGTTTACAAGGATATCAAGTGTAGTATCACCTATATATTTTTGAAGAGATTGATCCATCATTGAATACAATTTATTAATACCGTTAAAGGTACTTAAGTCTGCACTAATCGCAAATGCGGAACCGCCATCTTGTTTAATTTTATCCACTACACTTTCTGCTTCTTCTTTTCTTTTACTATAGTGAACAACGACTAACGCACCAGCCTGTGCCAAATGTAAGGCAATGCTTCGGCCTATTCCTCTACTAGCCCCTGTTACTAATGCAATTTTTCCCTTCAATTTATTCATCTCATCATCCCCTTGTTTAAAAAATTCTACTTAGTTATATCACAAGATACCCTTTGAAATGTTGCCCTTTCATTTGGTTTCCTTAAAGAACCTAGATAGTATTGCTACTAATTTTATTTAATACTAAACATCTAATTTTCTTTTGATGATATAGTGCCCCATATCAGTTAAGCTAGGAAAATGAATACCAAAAACTAAGAAAATTATAAAGTTAAGATTGTAGTACCTGAAAAATATTTAGTTTCTAAACCCTTGTTAAGTAGCTACGATGAGCAATTATACTAAACTAATAATGAAAAAAGGATCTGATATGAATATCAAATCCTTTTTTACAATGTATAATTATTTCACAGCTTCTTTTAATTCTTTTCTAGCTTTAAATGTCGGTGCTTTAGAAGCATTAATTCATATTAAATTAACATAATTATATACAGTTTTAACGAATTATATGTTGAACTTATTACATTCCAAGAAGTCCTTTACTTTTAGAATCGACAATTCTTCATTACCCTTAGACTTGCTCTAGGTCCCCTGTAGGGATTTTTCCGATAAACTAACATACTTCTTGTACGCTTTCTGAACCTTATCTCTACTATTTTGTATCCAGTTCAATGTTAAATCTTTTATCAAAATAGAAGTTAAAAAAAGAGCATGAAATAATATATATGAAATTAAATGAATATTAAGATGCATTCCCAGAGTCCTGATACATACTTTATTTAAATTGGAGAAAAGAAATCATTATCTACCCAGTTTTCGAGCGACTTATGGCTTCTTTTTTTCAAAAGAACGTGCACTATTCATACATAAATAATATATGGGATCTATTTTCAAGTCCATTACACTTATTCCTTTCTTAATTAACCCTTTTTATAGTTAATTTCGAATCTTGCTTTTGAGTTCTAAACCCTAATGCGATAGCCGCTCCAATACAGCTTGAAAAACATCCAGCAAACAAATACAGGGATAGATCTGACTCACCGATTAAAACGGAAGCTACCCCTCCAATTACAGGGAATAGCGCAACCATATATCCACTTCGAGCTCCTCCGATTTTTTCTACAAGCTTCAAATAGAATAACCATGCTACAAAAGAAGCAAATAGAGTTAAGTATATCAACATAGATACATATGAAAACGATGTAGGAAATGCAAATTCCTGTCCTTGAAATAATACAATTACTCCCATCAATAAACTAGCTACTGTAAATCCAATAGCATTTGCATAGATAGGGTTCACCTTGTGGCCTGCATTTCGTGCCGAGCTCGCATCACCTATTGCTGTAAGAAGCGTACCTAAAATTGCGACCATAATTCCGTTTATATCATTGAACCCTTGAAAATCATTCAATTTCGGATAGATAAGAATACATACTCCTAATACCCCTAAAATCACTCCAAACAAAACTCGTGAATGTAACTTTTCTTTCAAAAAAATTCGAAGTGCGATTGGAGTCAAAATTACCTTTAATGAAAAAATCAATGTTACAATTGCCGCAGAACTCAAAATTGTAGCGTAATAAAGGCATAAATAGCTTATTGCAAAGTTACATATACCAAAAACTATTACAAATGGGATATCTTCTTTGGTTGGCATCCCACTTGGTCGAAAAAAACAAACAAGCATCAAAAATAAAAAAGCTGTCATAACCAGACGGTAAGTTAAAGATAACTCTAAGCTGACAGGAGTTCCTTGAATTTTCACTGCAATAAAGTTGAGTCCCCATACAATCAAACAAAATATGTACATAAATATTGTCATAATTCTCCTCCTAGATTAAATTTTTTTATAAATTCATTATTTATTTATACTGTCATTTCTAAAAGGTACAGTTTACAATAAATACAAATGACAGATGGGGTATTAAAATAATGAAGGAACTAATATTTAATATAAATCGAAAAAGTAAAAATCCTATGTATCAACAAGTTTATCAATATATACGAACTCAGATTTTATCTGGTAAATTAGAACAAGGTAAAAAGTTGCCATCAATTAGACAACTTGCTAACCAATTAGAGGTCAGCAGAAACACAACTCAGGTAGCCTATGAACAACTGCAATCAGAGGGGTATATTCGAAGTGAGAACAAAAAAGGTTTTTTTGTAGAGGCTATTACATCAGATGAAACACTTAATTCTGAACTTATTAGAGAACAGCATCATGAAACAAATCATACTACCATGAAAACTATTGATTTTAAGATTGGGACAGTGGATCAAGAAAACTTCCCTTTAAAAAAGTGGAGAATGATTACAAACAAAATTCTTAAAGACTCTAGCATGTTTTCATACGGAGAAAAACAAGGCGACATTAAATTAAGGAAAGCACTAGCAGATTACTTATTTCAATCAAGAGGAGTTACTACTTCTGCAGAACAAATTATTATTGGCAGTAGCACACAACATTTGTTATTAATTTTGTCACTAATGTTAAAGCAAGACTATCATTATATGGCAGTAGAAGATCCTGGATATAACGTGGCAAGGGAGCTTTTTGTTCTTCAATCATTTAATATTGATCCAATTCCTGTAAAAGAACGAGGCATTCAAGTCGATTTTCTTTTAAAATCGACTTCTAGACTTTTATATGTCACTCCTACTCACCACTTTCCGTATGGAGTGACCATCCCTGTCAATGAAAGACTAAAGTTAATTGGATGGGCAAAAAAGGTGGAGGGCTATATTATTGAGGATGATTATGATAGTGAATTTCGATATATCCATCAACCTATACCGTCTCTTCAAAGTTTAGATTCAAATGATAGGGTCGTTTATTTAGGAACTTTTTCAAAGGCACTCCTCCCCTCTATTCGTGTCAGTTATATGTTTTTGCCTAGACGGCTAATAAATGAATATAAAAAGATACTCCCTTTACTTGAACAAACATCCTCATCTATTCATCAGCGAACATTGGCAACTTTTATGAATGAAGGATATTGGTACTCACACTTAAGGAAGATGAAAGCTTTGTATAAACGTAAAATGAATCTATTAAATAAAGAATTATCAAAGCATTTTAAGGAATATGTCAAGATTAAAGGTGGTAGCTCCGGTATTTTCGTTATTATTGAAGTGAAAACAAAATTGAGTGAAAAAATGCTAATTGAAAGAGCACATGATCACGGTATTATAGTTTATCCTTGCTCAAAATATTTCTCGGAATATTTACCAGAATATCCTCATATTCAACTTGGATTTGGTAATTTATGCGAAGAAGAGATAATAAAAGGAGTCTCTCAATTAGCAAAAATTTGGTTCTAATAGGAAAAGAGATAGAATAATTAATCAATGAATGATTTTATTTAATTATTAATAGAAATCCCTTTAGTATTTTGAATTTTTTTACACTAAGTGATATTTTATTTTTTTATGCATAAAAAAAGACACCTTTAAGGTGTCTTCCTCCAAATTAATAACTGCATGTTATATCATAAACTTTCTTAATAATTATTAATTTAATCTTTGCTTATAAATATATCCTTTTAACATATTTTTTGAGAAACGATTTGGATATAGAGCAATAAGCATTTCATATGGACTTCCTTTCCAATAGCATTTTAATGGCGTCCATAATTTTTGTTTTATTAGCCATTTTTGATTAAATACTTTTAATAGCTGTTTTTCACCCAATTTTTCTTTCTCTTCAATAGTCCACCTTAACGCCTCTAATGCTTTACGTTTAGACCAATATCCAACAGGAGTAACTCTAAATTCCCATTCTTTAAAACGCTCTATATATAAATCATTAATCATTCTAAACGGACTATTCCCCCAAATCATTTGACATGCTGATGCTAATCCATGGGTCTTTAACCATTTTATATTGTATATATCAAGCAATTGTTTAGGGGTTAATCTCTCTTTTTCTTCAATGGTCCATTTCAATGCTTCTAATGCTTTTTCTTTAGTCCAGAAGTTATTAGGGGTCATGCCAAATTCCCATTCTTTAAAACGACCTGGATAAAGATCATTAATCATTGCATACGGGCTACTATTCCAATACATAGCCAGAGGTGCACTAAGCTTATTTTTTTTCAACCATTTTTTCCCGTATAATCCTAAGAGTATTTCTTTTGAAAGACCCTCTTTTTCCTCAATAATCCATTTCAAAATTGCTAATGCTTTTTCTTTAGTCCAAAAATTCAAAGGAGTCATACCAAATTCCCATTCTTTGAACTGATTTGGATACAAATCATTAATCGCTTTAAAAGGGCTATTTTCATACCTATGTTTGAGTAATCCTCGTAGCCTATACTTTACAAGTAATTTTGTATTCCACTTTTTTCTTATGTCTTCCTTATTCCATTTTAAAATACTGTTAAGCAAATATGTTAATACCCTCCGCGCCATTTTATTATCTATATCTTCTTTCCATGTATTTGGAGGAAATCTAATTCTTTTTCCATCTAATATTTCCTGATAAATATCTTCTATAGAAATTTCTTTTTTTAACAATATATAAATCCTCCTACAGTTTGTATTAATATTTATACACTATCATCATCTTCAATCAATATATCTATATTAAAAAATATAATTAAAATACCCATTAAAATCAATAATAAAATTATTTTTTGAAAAATTTCTAATAATTAACCAAGTAAATATTTATTTTAATTTTCTAATTATTGATTTATACTAAGTTAGTATTATTATATTTATATATAAGGAGTGCATTCGTATGGAGAAGATTAGTAAAAGCGATATTATTCGTACTGTTCCGCAAAGCGGTTTTTTCGGACACCCTAAGGGGCTGTTTACCCTATTCTTTACTGAGTTTTGGGAGCGATTCTCTTACTATGGGATGAGAGCAATATTACTTTACTATATGTATTATTCAATCTCACAAGGTGGTTTAGGGATGGATCATGCGACCGCAGCGTCAATTATGGCCATCTATGGATCTCTCGTTTACATGTCTGGCATTATTGGTGGCTGGATTGCAGATCGTCTACTAGGTTCAAGTAGAACAATTTTTTGGGGTGGAGTTTTAATCATGATAGGTCACCTGATTTTAGCTCTACCAGGAACTATAAGTACTTTATTCATATCTATGGTGTTTTTAGTACTTGGTACAGGTTTATTAAAACCTAATGTATCTAGCATTGTTGGTGATTTATATAGTGAAAAAGATACTCGACGTGACTCAGGTTTCAGTATTTTCTATATGGGTATTAATTTAGGTGCGCTTTTATCTCCTTTTGTTATAGGAACACTTGGTCAAAAGTATAACTTCCACCTAGGTTTTGGTGTCGCTGCAATTGGTATGCTATTAGGCTTAATTATTTTCGTTCTTACAAAAAAGAAAAACCTTGGTTTAGCAGGAACACAAGTACCAAATCCTTTAACAGACATCGAAAGAAAAAAAGTTATTATACAGTTTAGTATTGGTACAATAGCTATAGTACTATTTTGTATTTTAACGATACCAACAGGTATTTTAACTATTAATCGATTCACTTTATTAGTAAGTATCTTAGGTATTCTCATTCCAACTGGTTACTTTATTTTTATGTATCGTAGTCCGAAAACTACAAAAATTGAAAAGTCTCGTTTAATTGCTTATATACCATTATTTATCGCGGCTACAATGTTTTGGGCCATTCAAGAACAAGGAGCTATCATTTTAGCTTCATATGCTGATCAGCGTACTCAATTAAAGTTGGCCGGATTTGAACTTCAATCTTCATGGTTTCAATCATTAAACCCTATTTATATTGTTTTGTTAGCACCGGTATTTGCTTGGTTATGGGTAAAGCTTAATTCACGTCAACCAAGTACTGCTAATAAATTTGCTATTGGTTTATTATTTGCTGGTTTATCCTTCTTAGTTATGATTATCCCTGCATATATACATGGTACAGAATCCCTTGTAAGCCCTATGTGGTTAGCGATTAGCTTCCTGTTAGTAGTAATTGGGGAACTTTGTTTATCGCCTGTAGGTTTATCAATTACAACCAAATTAGCACCAGCTGCGTTCTCTGCTCAAACAATGAGTCTGTGGTTCTTAACTAGTGCAGCTGCACAAGCTATAAATGCTCAAATAGTTCGATTGTATAATCCTGAAACAGAAATTATTTATTTCGGTGTAATTGGTGGCCTTTCAATCATTTTAAGTGTAATTTTATATTTTATGGCCCCAAAGATTCAAGTTTTAATGAAAGGCATAAAATAAAAAAAACTGTGCTAAAAACTTGTTATAATGCAAGTTTTTATGCACAGTTTTTTGGATAAATAATTATTTATATATTTATTGTATGCTAGTTCATCATCATATTGATTATGTAAATAGCTTTTCTAATAACTTTGAACATCCTCTACTGTATATTCTAACCTTTTATTTACTTTTGAAAGAGGAAAAATTAACAGAGAACTCACTTTGAACTACCCCCACTTCGTTTAGTAGTGGGGGTAGTTCAATCATATATCATTACCCAATATTTTTCTTCTATCTCACCTTCTTCAATAACTTTTTTCCAGCCCATATTCTCATAAAATTTTAGTGCTTTTTGATTTTTAGAAACACACTTTAATCTTACTGGTGTATTCATCTTTTCTATGGAGGCATGAAGTAACTGTCTTCCAGCCCCCTTACCAAAGAACTCAGGATGTACAAATAAGTTGTGTATAAAGTTTTCAGGTAAATATAAAGAAGCAAATCCGAGGATATGATTATCTTCCTCTGCTAGTATTATATGTTCTCCTTCAGTATGTTTATCAAAATCTTCTAGAGTCATTTCATTTCTATCTAGCCAATGAAAACTTTCGCGCCGTGACTCTAAATATATCCTTCTTAAATTAGGGTAGTCTAATGCAGTTGCTACTCTAATATTCATTTTCTCACTCTCTCTTCCTTTTTTAATTGAATAAATCTAACCGTTTCCTCTAGAAACGGTTAGATTTACGAGAGAAAATTTATTCACTCGTATCTCTTTAAAATAATGGCTGCATTATGACCTCCGAAACCAAATGAGTTAGATAGACCTATATTTATTTTCACTTGGCGAGCAACAGATGGTACATAATCCAGATCACATAATGGATCAAGATTTTCTAAGTTAATTGTTGGAGGAACTGTTCCTTCCTTTAAGCTCATTGCTAAAGCAATCGCTTCAACTCCACCAGCTGCCCCTAACATATGACCAAGCATAGATTTATTAGCTGTTACCGGAATTTGATAAGCTTGTTTTCCAAACAACTGCTTAATAGCCATCGTTTCAGAGATGTCCCCCACCTTTGTACTTGTTGCATGTGCACTAATAACATCAACTTCTTCAGGCGATATATTGGCATTTTTTAAAGCAGATCTCATTGCAAGATAAGCACCTTTACCTTCCGGATGCGTAGCTACGATGTGGTGCGCATCTGAACTTGCACCATATCCAATGACTTCTGCATAAATCTTTGCCTCTCTACGTAAAGCGTGAGATAAAGATTCTAAAATTAAAATTCCAGCTCCTTCTGACATGACAAATCCATCTCGATTTTCATCAAATGGACGACTAGCCTTAGTGGGATTATCATTTCTTGTTGATAATGCTGTAGCGTTACCAAAGCTGGCTATTGATAAGTCTGTTATAGCTGACTCTGTTCCACCCGCAAATATAACGTCAGATTCCCCAGAACGAATTAGTCTAAAGGCTTCTCCGATAGCTGTATTTCCAATTGCGCAAGCAGAAACAGGTGACATAGAAGGCCCCATCGCATTCCATTTGATACTAATTTGTGCTGCTGCAGCATTAGACATTATGGCAGGTACTAGAGTTGGGCTGACTCTTCTGGGTCCCTTCTGCCTCAGCGCATCAACATTTTCAATCAAGGTTTCAATCCCTCCGATACCTGAACCTACGTATACACCTAATCTTTCTATATCTATACGATCGAGGGCTAACTTAGAATCTAACCAAGCTTGTTCTGCTGCAGCCAAAGCAAATTGAGAAAAACGATCTAAACGTCTTGCTTCTTTCTTTCCTAAAACTTCATCTGCATCAAAATCTTGGACGATACCCGCTATTTTTGTTTTATGATTGGTAACATCGAAAGTATCGATATTGACTATACCAGATTCCCCTTTAATTAGATTGTTCCAAAATGTTTTGATGTCGTTTCCTATAGGAGAAACTACTCCCATACCAGTAATCACAACTCTTTCCACTTTGCATTCCCTCCAATCAATAATATACTTGTATTTTACAGTCAATTTATCCTATTACAAGGGGGGATTTATCCTAGTATAACTACTACTAGGATAAATTGATAAGATAAGGAGTTTTAAAAATGAATAATAAAACAAGGCTTGACGCTCTGTCGGCATTCTTAAAAGCTAAGCGCGCCCAAATTAGTCCAGAGTCTATTGGTTTGTCTGCCGGAAACCGGAGAAGAACACCTGGGCTACGAAGAGAAGAGGTTGCACAGTTAGCAGGTGTAAGCACCACTTGGTATACATGGCTAGAGCAAGGAAGGGATATAAAGGTTTCTACAATCGTACTTGATTGTATTTCTAAAGCTTTGCAATTAAATAATGATGAAACAGACTACTTATATGACCTGGCATTCGAAACAAATTTAGAAATTACAAGTCCAAAAAAAGATCAATCAAAGCTTAGTCCTTCTTTAATACGAATACTAGATGAATTAACATATTGTCCGACTATCATTACGGATCGCCATTGCCATATTGTGGGCTGGAATCCTGCAGCTGCTTATGTTTTTTTAGATTTTGAACAAATACCGAATGATCAAAGAAATTTAATTCGTTTAGTATTCTCTAGAAAAGAATTAAAAGCATTGGCCGTCAATTGGGAACATTTTGTGAAAGGTTTTCTTGCTATTTTCCGTACCTATTATGGACGCTATTTAGACGATGAATGGTACAGCCAGTTTATTAAAGAAATGAGTCATTCCCATTCAGAATTCCAGGATTTATGGCAAGAAAGCCAAGTGAGTAAGGCTCCAGACATGATAATTGAATTCAGACATGCTAAAGCAGGCAAAATGTTGTTTAATTTAACTTCTCTTCAAGTTCAAGGTGATATGGATTTACGGTGCAGTATCTATACGCCAGTAGAGGAAACAGATACAGAAAATAAATTAAAGCGATTAATGAAGAGGGCTTCCAGTGAAAATTAATAAATTTTATAAAGAGGTATCATGCTATAAAGTTCGAAGACAAGCCTAAATTTCATCTTATTTTTTCATTATATAAACTCTACTAATTTCTCTTTTCACTTAAAGGTTTTGTTTAAAATAAAAAAATAGAGCCTCAGGAACAGGATCCTCAGACTCTATTTTTTTATTTTATATAGGACAACATAACTTTCTCTAATTCTTCTTTACTAACATCATTTGCAAGTATTATAACCTGATAAGCGCTATTCTTTCCTTTTGCAGGAACAATTCCTTCCATGTACTTCGTATTACTTTCAGACGATTCTGCAAAAGTAATGTTTGCACCTTCTATTTCATAATTTGTTATCTTTTCACTCTCTTCCATTATCCCGTAAAATGGATTTTCTTCTTTACCTCTAACTACAGATTGATTCACAACATACCAAGACAACGAATCTCCTCTGTGATATTCAGAAACAATAACGGGGTTCTTCCTACCAGGAAACAACGAAGTTTGAACTTCTTCACCAGCTAGTTTAAACCCATTTACTACAACAGGTGGTGTCTTAATTTGAAAATCAAGATACTTCTGTGCTTCCTTTTTAGTTAATCTAAAATCCGAATAAATTTTCCTTCTAAATGTTTCAATTTCTTTTTCATTTTCCTTAAATTTGTTCTGTTCCTCTGGATCTAATTTGTCAGGATTCCCCACTAACCTTATTTTTTTACTCAAAGTATATGACTCTGTTTCTAATTCAATAAACCGTTTAAATTCTTCTTTCGTAAACAGCTTTCGCGCCACTCCAAGTTCTGTAAGGAAAATATTGTACTCTCCTTCGGTAATTAAAAATTCTGCTTCTGCCTGTTCTTTTGTACCAATCATTTTTTCAACTATTTGCTGCAAAGAGTTATCGGGTTGTGTTTTTAATCCTTTCATACTATTTTTCTCTTCTATTTGTTGTTTCTTAGAGTTAGTTGGCATATCAGCACGGGCATTTAATAAGGACACAGATGATACTGCAATAACTGCGACAACCCCTAGCGCAGACCAACGATATGAATTTTTTTGGAATTTTTTAATCATTAGAATTCTCCTTTTTAATGCTCTTTTATTTTTACTAAAATTCGCTATACTTGGTACATGATAATAACCTGAGTAATGCTCCAAAAGACTAATAATCGTATGTCCATACGCAATTTGTTCCTCTGCATCTATACATGTAAGAGCTAGTGCATCACATGCAAGTTCTTGATCTTCTCGCATACATGAGTAGGCATACCAGAGAATAGGGTTAAACCAATTTAAAATGAGTAGGCCATGCATAAGCCAATTTATACCAACATCTCTTCGCTTAATGTGAGCTAATTCATGATGGAAAATATAGCGTAGCTGTTGTTCATCTAATATGTTCATATGTACACTTGATAACAGCAACTTAGGCCGAATAAATCCGAACACTGTTGGACTGGGAACCTTTCCAGATACTAGTAGAGGAACATCCCGTTGTACAGACATAGATTTCTTACACTCTTCAAAAATTTTGACAATCTTCTCATCTGTAATAACAGGTTGTTTTTTTATGTAAAGTAATAAACGCCTGTTCATTATAATAGTAGCAACGCTTAGAAGGATAACGCCAATAAGCCAAATGTAGATAATAATTGTATAAAATGAAACCTTCTTGTCATCCTGCTTTTCATATTTGTATGTCTGCACCTTGTTTCCCTCAGCAGCTAGTTCTGAACTAGGGGTATCTAAATCTTCTTTAGTGTTCGATTTTGCACCTTCTGTATATTCGAATTCCTGTATACGTTCTTTTATAAGAATACTGGTTACAGGGTTTCGGCTAGAAATGAATGCATCATCATTCTTGTAAGTAAGAACAGAATAAATACTATAGGAACTATCTGGCGACCAAGGTAAAACAAGCCTTATAATTAATATCATCCATAGCATGTATTGCCAACGTGGAGTTAATTTATTTCTAAACAAGACCTTGATACATAAGATTAGGACCACTAATATACTAGCCATGGTAGAGGTCTCTATCAACCAATCGAAAAAATGAGGTAGGTAGACATTTATAAACATTTCTATCATTATGATCTATCCTTCCTCTGATTTTCCTCAGTTTTCTCATCCAGGATACGTTTAAGCTCGTTAATGTCTTCTGAAGACAGCTTTTCTTCTTTCAAGAAATTTACCAGTAAAGGTTTAAATGCTGCACCATAGAAACGTTTAAGGAAAGATTTTGTTTCTACTTGTAAATAACTATCTTGCGAAACCAAAGGATAATAAGCGTACATTCGCCCTTTATCTTGATGGTAAGCAATTGCTTCTTTGTGAACTAATCGATTAATTAGTGTTCGAATCGTTTTGGGTTTCCAATCCATTTTCTTCTCCAACTCTTCAATTACTTCATTTGCCGTTTGTGGAGATTTTGACCACAGTACTTTCATTACTTCTAACTCAGCTTCTGAAATCTTAAGTAATTCTTTCATTGTTTTAAATTACACCTCCCTCGGATTACATCTGTAATCTGTAACTGAATATTACACTTGTAATCTTATGTTGTCAATCATATTTAATGTTTGTAGAATTCTTTTTTATACCCATTAATATTTAAAACAAAAAAATTAACAAGTCCATCCACTATTGTATTATTGTCAATCCCAGAACCTTATACTGCAATTCCCTCATATAATCAGGTCATCATACTTAATAGCACACATTGAGACTTTTTGTTATTAAATTCAATTTAATTCTTATATTCTTTTTGCACTAGTACACACTTGAAAATTAACTAAAATTTATTATAATTAAGCATATATTAATACACCAACATGATGTTAAGTTTGATTTAATAAAAATTATTTATATTTATTTTATATGTGAATTTTACGAATTTTTCGGAATGATATCCATTGTCGCTTATACATATAAGTAACTATAATCGTTACACCGAATTGAATAGATGTCTATTAAAATTCAGCATCATCACAAACATATAAATATAAAAATAAAAAATCTCAATTTGGTAATACAATAGATTGGTAGCGGTGTATATTTTTATGAAGCGCAAATTAATTACAACTGGTCTCCTCGCAGGGACTATATTATCCTATTCTTCTAGTATTTTTGCGGATACTCAAAAGTTTCCTGATGTTCCAAAGTGGGCAGAGCAATCTGTTAATTATTTATTGGAAAAACAAGCTATATCAGGTTTACCAGATGGTACCTTTGGATCAAACGCTACGTTAGATCGAGCTTCCGCCGCAACAATTATAACAAAAGCTTTAGGGATAAAAATTGATACAAAAGCCAAACCTTCTTTTACAGATACCCATGGCCACTGGGCTACTCCGTATATTGCTGCTGCTGAAAAAACGGGCATTATTAAAGGAGAAGGCAATGGAATCTTCAATCCATTCGGAAAAGTTACTCGTGCTGCCATGGCTACTATGCTAGTAAATGCTTATAAACTACAGAGTACAACAAATGATAATGGCCAAAGTAAATTTGAAGATTTAAAAGGGCATTGGGGAGAAAAATATGCAAATATTTTGATTGAATTAAAAATTTCTAATGGTACTGATAACGGCTGGCAACCAAATAGATCCATAACACGCGCCGAGGCCGCTCAACTTACTGCTAAAACTGATATGATATCTAGAGAGATGAATAGTGACTTAAAAGAAAAAGACTATACAAATACTAATCCTCTTCTAAATCAGCATCAAAAGCGTTCAGGTAAAGTAATTGAGAAAACAGAAGAAGGTTTAGTGGTTTCTGATGAAAACTCAAGTGTATACGCTATGGTTTCTTGCCCTGAGATCCTTAGAGATATTCAGATTGGGGATACCGTTACTATGTATGGTCCAGATTTTATGAGAAATCCATCAAATGATGAATTATCTGCTAAAGCTCCAATCGTTGAAAAGTTGGCAAAATAAATATTAGGTTTCCAATGGGAAAATGCCCATACTAATAAGTATATAGATGCTATTTCTCTAATATCTATGATTGTATTAGTTATTTAAAATTGATATTAATTTAATTTGTCTAAAGCTAAAAACAAGAAGTTTCTTACAATTAAGAGGCTTCTTGTTTTTTATAAATCTATTTATTTAGAGTAATTTCATGGGTATTTTATTATAAGCTAAGTAGTTTAAGGTTTCTTGCCCCAAGTTTAAAAAGTGTAGGAATTAATGTCTTTCTACACTTAGAAATGTACAAGGACATGTATCTCTAAACAATTTTGACAAGAAAGTCTAAATTTCCACCTACAATTAAATTATAATTTGAGCCCAACTGACACAGTGATACTCGTCATCAAAAGTGTTAATCTTCAGACTTTCACAAATCAAGGAACAGAGCTAGGAACTACAAATAATATAACAGTAAGCTGTGATTTTGCATTTGCTAATTTTGTAGACTTGCAAGTAACTTCTGAACCAACCCTATAATACTAACTAAAAAGACCGTCCCCCACCCTCGTTTTACAATTAATACTCCTTAGTAACTTTTTATTAAAAGAGTATATTGCAACAATTTTTCATTTGGAAATGAATTTATCAATGACTAGGTAAAGATAATTTCTCTACAATTTCTCTCCACTCAAACTCATAAGCCTCTGGACTTCTTATAACATAAATTGGAATATTTATACCATTCATATTTTTAATATTAAATGTAAATCTTATAACGTTTAATGGTAACAATTTATTATCAATACTTTTCATTATTTCTTGTATAGAAAAATCCGGAAACTCAATTGTAATATACTCTAAGTTTGGAGTATATTCTTCTTTTGTTATCTTTGTATATCCATACTTGCTATCATACACATTTATAATTGAATGTAAAAATGAGATAGCCTCTTCCTTTTTCTTAGACTTCATATCATATAAATAATAGACTTGATTATCTATATAAACCCTTGCAAGATACTTCTGTTCTAATAAATTCTCTCCAGTAAAATAAAAATTCGGGTTATTTTTTAAATTACTTATTAACTCCTCACATCTAGGAATCTGATGAAGCCAAGAACTACATACTACAATACTCTCATCAATTATTTGCGCAGTAATGTTCATACAGCGTAATTTATTTAATGCCAGGATACGATGTGTTCCATCTAAGACAAGATATTTGTTTGATGCAGTTCTCATAACAATTGGTAGGTCACTCAAGGCTTTTTGAGCATCAATATTGCTTTTAATTTTAATTAATTGTTCTTCATTATATTCTTCAAAAAAAATTAATTCTTCATATGGAATAAATTTGATTTCATAAACCATGATTTTAGCACCTCTCTTAATTTCCTACACTTCAATCTTTATTATCAACAATAAAAACCCTATTTTTAGGGGATACAATATTAAAGTAAAACTTCTAAGCAACTATTAATCAAATAAAGGAACTGTAATTAAAACAGATTACAGTTCCTTTTAATAAAAAAGCTTAATATAAGCTTAGCACTTTTCCTAATCCCTCTTGTTTCGCCTTCTCATAAATGGCATGAGCACATGCAATATCTTCAATAGCCATTCCCATAGGATTTAATATAATAATTTCTTCATCGGTCACTCTTCCTAATTTTTTACCAGTTATAATATCACCAAGTTCTGCATGGAGCATTTCTTTTGAGAATTTCCCTTCTACAACGAGCTGATTAATTACCTTCTTTTCTCTATTTGCTTGATCCCAATCATCTACAATTACCTTATCAGCCTTTAAAAAAGCTTCTTTTTCTATATCCATTATAGAGATATTACTAACAAAAGTTCCTTTTTGTATCCAATCTGCTTCTATATATGGAGTGTCTGCTACCGTGCATGTTACAAGTACCTCAGCTTGTTCTACCGCATTTTTTGCTGATTCTGTTACCTGAAAATCGACATGACTATAACGTTCTTTCATTTCTTGAGCAAAAGCTTTTGCTTTTACATTATCCAAATCAAATAGATTAATTTGTCTAATATGATTAAACTGTTCTAGTAAAGAATTTATGTGCATTTTAGAAATTAATCCGCAACCGATAATTGATACATTTTGAAATCCTTTTTTTGCCAAATATTTTGCTGCAACTACAGTAACAGCTGCTGTTCTCATAGAACTAATAACACTACCTTCTAAAATGGAAATTGGAAAATTTGTTTCTGGATCATTTAAAATAATTAGTGCACTAGCTCTTTCCATATTTTTTTTGGTCGGATTATCAAACTTACTTCCGATCCATTTAATCCCTGAAATAGAAGGTTCTCCAAGATACGCTGGCATAGCAATAATTCTATCTGCGATATGCTCTCCTTCTTTATTAGTCTTTAAATAAGGCTTTAATGGTTGACTAAAGTTCCTTTCTGAATGTAATGTTAGTGCTTGTGTAATAGCTTGCACATAAATGTTGGCCTTATAACCACCTAAATCAATAATATCCTGTTTACTAAGATAAATTAATTCTGGTTTTGTTTCTAATAACATAATTAACACTCCCTTAAAATAATATCTATTTTTTTAAACTAAAATGGAATCATTAATTGATTGTGGTAATTCAATATTATGTTCATCTAACCATTCATCTGAAAATATAGTATTATAATATCGATCACCTCTATCTGGTAATATCGCTAATACTTTTTTAGACTTTGGTAGTTTATCTATTAGTCTTAGAGCAGCACATACAACTGCACCAGAAGATCCACCAACTAATATCCCTTCTTTTGATACAAGCTCTCGTGTTATAAAAAAGGAATCTGCATCATTAACGTAACTTAGATCATCATAAAGACTTCGATTCACATTTCCAGGTACAATCGCATTTCCTATCCCCAAAAGCCTTCTTACCCCAGGCTTTCCTCCGAATATAACTGATCCCACAGCATCGACAGCCATAACTTTTACGGATAGATTTAATTTTTTCATTCCTTTTGCAACACCCGTAATTAATCCAGCAGTACCTACAGGACATACAATCCAATCTAAAGTATCATTAAAATCATCATAAATTTCTTGAACTAAAGTATGCACGTAGGCCTCAGGATTTTCAGGATTGTTATATTGATTAGGCCAATAAGCTCCATCAATAGAATTCGCTAAGTCTTGTGCTATTACGAGTCTTGCTTTTAAGTAGTTTCCGTGTTCATCTGATACATCAACCATATGGACTTGGGCACCATATGATTTAATAAGATTCAGATTCACTTTACTTATTTTAGGGTCAACTACACAAATCATTTTATATCCTTTCATCTTTGCTACTAACGCTAAACCAATTGCAAGATTCCCAGAAGAGGATTCAACAATTGTTCCTCCTGGCTTTAACTGTCCACTATTTTCAGCATATTCAATTACTCGCTTTGCAACTCTATCTTTCGAACTTCCTCCAGGATTAAATCCTTCTAATTTTACATATAGTTGAGCACTCTCAGGTGGGACCAGCTTATTAATTTTTACAATAGGTGTATCTCCTATTAATGAAAGAACGTCATCATGAATCATGTTTTTGCCCCTTTTCACATTAATTAGCTCATTTAATTTTTATAAAAAACCAATACCCTCATTCCAATCTTTTTCAACTTAAACTTCACATAATAAGACTGGATCAGTATACAACCTGATTGATTTTCCCCATAATTCCAACAGTTCATTCCAATCCTCCTCTACAAAATCTTCTCGGATTAGAAAACTTAACGGAATGTTTAAATTCAAAATACGTCCACAATTTAATTTAAATTTAGTTACACCTGCAGGTAGTAGTAAATTCGACTCTACTAATTGTTTGATTTGATACAACTCTAGCAAAGTATAGCTAAACACTATGCCGTCTGAAGGAATTAATTCGTCATTTGTTATTCTAGTAAACGGATATTTATTTGTATAAGCATTAACAATTTCTTTCCAAATTCTAATTTTTATTTCCATATCTTTTTCCATTTCTGGATTAATTGCTAGATCATACTTTATTCCATTAACAAACACTGTTGCAATTAAATTTTCACCTTCAATATTTTCACTTAAGAAAATATTAGAATTACTTTTTAATACCTCTAATACTCCCTCACTATCTGATATATGATGTGACCATGCTCCAATTGATAAATAATCTGCTTTAACGACCTGAACAACCATCCTTTTACAATTTAATTGCTTCAAAGATAACGTCCTATGTGCTCCATCAAGGATTAGATATTTATCTTCAGCTAATTGTAAAGCGATTGGAGGATTCTTTAAGACCTGTTCATTTTTAATCTTATGACTTAACTTTTTTAACCTTTCATGTTCATATTCTTCATGTAAATATATTTGCTCCGTTGGAATAACTTTTAAATCATCTAGCATACCATTTCCTCCTGGAAACTATTATCATTATTTAAGATAAAGTTTTATATAAATCTATTAATTCTTTAAGAAGAATTTCTTTAATACTAAATGTATATTTTTTATTTTTTGAACATTTTAAAGCAACTGAGACAATATAATCAGGATCTAATAAAAAGGAATTATATAAAAAATCACCTCCTTTAATAATCCCGCTATTTTCTGGCACAGGAATAGATACAGGATTTGTGTAAAACCCTGTTCCTTTGGCTTTTAACACAGCTTCCTTCCTTGTCCAAATTCTAAAAAACATCTCTTTCTTATCTGTAGACTTTATCTGATCTAATACCAATTTAATTTCTCTTTCACAAAAAACTACATCCATAACATCTAAACAATTTCTATTGGTCTTTTCAACATCTATTCCAATATATTTTTCTTTAGCAATTCCACAAACAATCATCTGACTTGTATGTGATAAATTAAAATACATAGGATTTTGTTGTTTATTGGACTCCCAATTTACATATGGCTTTCCAAAACTATTTTTTTTCAACAAAATATCATTTACTAACAAATCTAATTGTTGTGCAAATAGAGATTTCACCAGCAACCTTCCAAGTAAGAACTCAAGTTTTTTATGCTCTACTAGGTAACTATAAAATTCTACCTGTTCTTCTTCATCTAAAACATTCAAACACCAATTAAAATCTGATATTTTTATATTTTCAGGTATTTTTAAATATAAAACGGCTACTCTTTCTTGCATTATTCTTCCTCACAATAATATTTCATTTATCATCCATATTTTCAAATAAATTTATTTAATTGTTTTCTAATAATTCCTTAGAAATTAAATATAGCAACTCTTTTTCTACGTCTTTTAAATAGAAATGATTTCCTGGTAACATCTGAACTTTAAACGCTTTACTAGTGTGTTTCTCCCACTGTTTTAGATGCTCTAAACGAACTCTACTATCCTCTGTTCCACCATACGCCACAATAGGACAATTTAATTTATTTCTTTCTTTATATACATACTTTTCACACACTTCAAAGTCCGCACGTATAGTAGGAATAATTAATTCCATTAACTCTTGATTACTTAATATTTCTTCAGATGTTCCTCCCATTTCTTTTAATTTCTCAATAAATATAGGTACAGATAAATCATGTATATTATTTGTTATTGGCGATAGATGAGGTGCCCTAAAACTCGAAATAATTAACTTTTCTGGAGATGTTGAAAAATTTTCTTTTAGATACCATGACATTTCATAACTTAATAATGCCCCCATACTATGTCCAAAAAATACATAAGGCTTATCTAATAAAGGAAGAATCTCTACTGCTAATTCACATATAATAGATTGGATATTATTGAATGGTTTCTCCATAATTCTATTTTCTCTACCTGGTAATTGAACAGCAATTATCTCAACCTGTTCCGGTAATTTAGTTGCCCATTTTTTGAAATTACTGGCACTTCCTCCTGCATAATGAAAACAAAATAATCTCATACTAGTTGGAAAAGAATTTACCTTATTATATTTTTTGAAATATAGCGATGGTGAATAAATATTATTCATATCAAACACACCTTTAAAAATTAATTTAAATTAGAACTAAGATTGTATAATTTTTTACTTATCTCTTCTAAGAATATATCAATATGGTATGCAATATCTTCAGCATGCGCAGACTGCATCATACTATAATGAGTTGCGTTTAGTTCTATAACTTTTAATTTTTTTTGCACATATTTCCCCCAAAATAAGGTATCATCTTCTGCATGATTATTTTCTTTATGTGGATGATTTGCAGTAAAAAGTAATATATCTTGATCCAATTTTTCTGGTTGATAACTCCGATAAGCATTAAGATTTGTTTGAAATACCTGAATCATCTTTTCTAGATCTTCAACTTGTATATCTTGCTTAAACTTTGAATGATTTTTCAAATAACTTATTACATAACGAATACGTTCATCTTGCATACTTAAATTTTTGTATCCTAATATTAATTCTTCGGATACTTCTAGGTTATATTGCTTCATTAAATCATTCATAAATACGGCTAAGTCATCCCATTCTGATGAATCATTATATATATCTGGTGCCCATGTATCTAGCAATATAATGGCTTCAACCTTTATTCCTTTCTCAACTAATTGTCTCGCCATTTCAAAAGCTACAACCCCACCAAAAGACCATCCACCAATACTATAAGGACCCTCTGCCTGAACATTCTGCATTTCCTTAATATAAAAATTAGCCATTTCTTTTATATTTGTTAATATTGTTTCTTCACTCTCTAATCCTAGCGACTGAAAAGCGTAAAAAGGACGCTTAACCCCTAAATATTTAGCTAATTCAAAATAACTTATAATATGTCCACCAATAGGATGAACAAAGAAAATAGGTCTCTTATTCCCCTTTGGTTGAAGAGGTACTATTGAATTATTAACTTTATAAATTTTATTTCTATCTATTTGTTTCGCTAATGCAGCAATTGTTCCACTTTGAAAAATAACAGTTAACGGAATTTTCACATTAAAAGTATTTTTAATTTTTGACATTAATTGAACAGCCAATAGAGAGTGCCCACCAATTCCGAAAAAATTGTCATATACAGAAATCCCAGAATAACCTAGTAGCTCTTCCCAGATTTCAACTAATTTTTTTTCAATATCTGTTTTGGGTTCGATATATTCTGTTCGTTTAATTAAGGACATATCTGGAGCAGGCAATGCCTCCTTGTCTACTTTTCCATTAATTGTTAAAGGTATTTTTTCTAACAACACAAAAGCACTCGGTACCATGTAATCCGGCAACTGCTCTGACATATAATTGCTAAGTTTCTCAACCTCATCAGCTGTAAGATCATCTCCAATAATGTACCCAACTAGTCTTTTGTCACCTGGAATGTCTTCTCGAACTAAAACAATACCCTCACGTATTTTAGAATATTGATTAAGTATAGTTTCAATCTCTCCTAATTCAATTCTAAATCCTCTC
>NZ_JXIS01000003.1:0-32021 GCF_000836715.1 Bacillus sp. L_1B0_5
GAAGAAATTGAAGTCGTTGTGGAAGCAGACAAAGTAGTAGAAGTACAAATAGAAAACGCAAAAGAACTAGGAAGCTTACAAGTAATCAAAAAGGATGCAGAGAGTGGAAAAGTTCTAGCAGGTGCGGAATTCAGATTGAAAAACGAAAGTGGTCAAGTAGTTGGAGAAGCAAAAACAACGAATAAAGACGGCGTTGTGAAATTCGAGAGCTTAGTGCCAGGAAAGTATACGTTAGAAGAAACGAAAGCACCGGAAGGTTATAAAGCGTTAGAAGTAAGAGTAGAAGTAAATGTTGTAGCAAATGATGTAGTAAAACAAGAAGTTATGAATGAAAAAGTGAAAGAAGAAATTACAGGTCAATTAGAAATTACAAAGGTAGATGCTAATAATACAAATACAACATTAGCAGGCGCAGTGTTTGAAATTTGGAAAGACGGAACAAAAATAGACACATTAACAACAAATAAGAGCGGTAAAGCGACTTCTAAGAAGTTAGAACCAGGAGATTACACTTTAAAAGAAATCCAAGCGCCAGAAGGATATACTTTATCCGATAAGGAAATGAAATTTACGATTTCTAATGAAAAAATTGAAGTTGTAAAGCTTCAAATTACAAATAAAAAAGATACAGATAAAGATCCGGAAAAACCAGGTGAAGGAACAGAGAAGCCTGATGAAGGAACAGAGAAGCCTGATGAAGGAACAGGGAAGCCTGATGAAGGAACAGGGAAGCCTGATGAAGGAACAGGGAAGCCTGATGAAGGAACAGGAAAACCAGGTGAAGGAACAGGAAAGCCGGGTGAAGGAACAGAAAAGCCAGGTGAAGGAACAGAAAAGCCGGGTGAAGGAACAGAGAAGCCAGGTGAAGGAACAGAAAAGCCAGGTGAGGGAGTAGAAAAACCTAATTTACCAGAAAAAGGACAAGGTTCTTCTAATAATCAACAACTTCCAGCTACAGGACACAATACGAATTACGTTCCATTCATCGGTTTTATGCTCCTCTTACTAGGAATACGTTTAAGATCCATGGCTAAAAATAGTTAACAGATGTATAAAAGGCATCAGAGATATACAATCTCTGATGCCTTTTAAATTAATACAGATAAATATTTTAAGCTTCAATCACGCTAAGCATTCTGTTTATAAATGCAGCTGCGTGTGCACGTTGTGATGGTCCTTTTGGTACGAATTGATTAAATTCATTACCTTTTACAATTCCATATCCATACACTCTTTGTACTTCTTCTTTAGCGTAAATTAAGTTTTGGTCTACGAATGGTAGTTCAACTTGTTTTGCAAAAATACCAGCGTGTTTTAGAGAACGATCAATCATAATAACAGCTTCTTCGCGTGTAATTGTAGTATTTGGATCAAATGTATTATCACCACGTCCGCGGATTATGCCTGCGCTTGCTGCACGATTAATACCGTCTCTTAAAGATGGGTGTACTTGTTCTAAGTCTGTGAACTTAGCATTTCCACTTGGTAATTGTAAAGCACGAGTAATTAGTGTAGCAAATTCAGCACGCGTAACAAGACGTTCTGGGAAGTACTTGCCGTTCCCTTCTCCTTGCATAATGCCTCTAGCTGCTAATTGACGAATGTCTTGTTCATACCATCCACCTGTAATGTCATCAGTTACGGGATTTTTTTGGTTTTCCTTATAGTATGTTTCAGTTCCTTTTAAGAAAGCATTCCATTGTCCGCGTTGAATCATAAACGCAGGGCAGTTTTTTCCTGACCAAAATTGATGTTTTTGGACCTTATCTAGAGAAATATTTAAGTCGTTCATTAAATAAGCTGCCAATTTACGGGCATTTTCTACCGCTTTTTCATAGTTTCCATCTTGATTAACGGCAATTTCAATTCCGATAGATTCATAGTTTCCAGTTTTATTTCCAGCATGCCATCCAACTTCATTTACCGGAAGATGTTGATAAATTTCTTTATCATCTACTGTGAAATGCCAAGATGCGGCGCGATCAGCTGTTCCGCGTGCTTGGTTATCTAAGAATTTTGCATGATTTAGAGCATTAGCACCTTTCGCTGTATTAGCCGTTTCGTGAATCGTAATATATTTAGGTACCATCGGGTAGCCAGGGCGAATATCGTCATTTCCTTTTGGGACAATCATTTCTTTAAATGTAACGCCATAGATATTGTTTGTTTGTAGAGATTCCGGAGCTCTCAATAAACTATTTTTAGCAGTACGACTGTTTTTTAATAATGAAGCTTTTGTACCTTCAAATGTAGCAGAAGGTGCATAAATCCATTTTGCTGTTTCGTTTATTTGGACTTTAAACCAATTTCCAGCTTGTTCAGTAGGAGTAATGACTTGTGGTTGTAGTTTCCCTTCTTCTTTAAACGATTGGAACGGAAGGGCATGTATGGAAGCTTCTTCTTTTACGATTAATTTTTGGTTAGATAGTTTATGAATCTCTTGAACTTCTAAGCTATTATCATTGTTATCTATCCATCCAGCGCCAGTTGACGTCGTTATGTAGTAAGCATTTCCTTTTTTCTTTGTCGCCGTTACGACTTGTTCTGTAAACTCGATATTCGATTTGTTTTTTAAATCATTCGCGGTATATAATGAATGTTTTTTTGAAGTGTATAGTAGGAATTGGCCAGTAGCCTCGATATCTTCTTCATGAGTACTATGCTCATTAACATGCTCTTTAATACTTTTAAAAACTTGATCCTCCGTATATACTTCGGCGGATTTTTCAGCACTCTCTGCAAATGAATAAGTAGGTGCAAGAACAGTTTGTAATGCAAGAGAGAGAGTTAATACACTATAAAATTTCTTTTTCATATTTTTTTTAACACATTAGATTATGGAATCTAGTGTTAACATTCCTCCTTTATATATTGTATTTTCGCTATGTAACGATTTTTTGTACTAATAAATTTTAACAAGAGAAAATCATGATGTCTATATACATGAGCGATATTCATAAAAAGAATTATTTGAAAAAATGTAAGAGAAACAGGTAAAACCTTCTGTATTGACCTGTAAACGCCCTTCAAGTAAACTAAAGAGAGTTTGCAAATGAAAAGGTGATAATGTGTTAATTTCAATTAAAACGTTACAAGATGATCGTTTTTTACGTCCGCTACAAAATATTGGCGGCTTATTTTTTGAAGATAGTACGATTGGATTTGAACAAGAGGAAGCGAATCTGATCGTTGATATACACATTGAGGATAATGTGAAAGCATCCGCTCGATTAACGGATGTTAGCACAGGAAATGTGTATGAAGAAACATTCTCGAAAGATTTATCTGCTTTCACAGATGAAAAAGAGCGTATGAAGCAAGTGAAGCACGTTGTTTCTTATGTATATCTTTCTGTTCTTCAGCAGTTAACTGGACTTGAACAAAGCTGGGGTATTTTAACGGGAGTACGTCCGACGAAACTTCTTCATAAAATGCTTCAAAATGGTATGTCAAAAGAAGAAGCGCATCAAGAACTTCGTGAAAGTTATTTAATTCATGAAGAGAAAATTGAACTTCTTCAGCGTATTGTTGATTGCCAATTAGCAGTTGTTCCGGATTTATACCGTTTGAAAGAAGAAGTAAGTATTTATATAGGTATTCCGTTCTGCCCAACGAAATGTGCATACTGTACATTCCCGGCTTATGCGATTAATGGACGCCAAGGGTCTGTTGATTCGTTCTTAGGTGGTTTACATTATGAAGTTCGTGAAATTGGTAAGTTTTTAAAAGAAAAAGGTGTGAAAGTTACGACGATTTATTATGGCGGCGGTACACCTACAAGTATTACAGCAGAAGAGATGGATATGCTGTATGAAGAAATGTACGAAGCGTTCCCAGACGTGAAAAATGTACGTGAAGTAACAGTTGAGGCAGGTCGTCCAGATACGATCACGCCAGCAAAGCTAGAAGTGTTAAATAAATGGAATATTGACCGTATTAGTATTAATCCGCAGTCATACCATCAAGAGACATTAAAAGCAATTGGGCGTCATCATACTGTAGAAGAAACAATTGAGAAGTATCACTTAGCTCGTGAAATGGGAATGAACAATATTAATATGGACTTAATTATTGGTCTTCCTGGTGAAGGGCTAGATATCTTCAAGCACACGTTAGATGAAACAGAAAAGTTAATGCCAGAATCATTAACAGTTCATACGTTATCATTTAAACGTGCTTCTGAAATGACGCAAAACAAACGTAAATATAAAGTAGCAGGTCGCGAAGAAATTACAGCGATGATGCACGAAGCAGAAGAGTGGACGCAAAAGCATAATTACGTACCATATTACCTATATCGTCAAAAGAATATTTTAGGTAACTTAGAGAACGTTGGTTATGCAATGCCGACGCAAGAAAGTATTTACAACATTGTCATTATGGAAGAAGTACAATCAATTATCGGACTTGGTTGCGGTGCATCAAGTAAATTTGTTCATCCGAAGACGGGAGCAATTACGCACTTCGCGAACCCGAAAGATCCAAAATCATATAACGATGGCTTCGTAAAATATACAGAAGATAAACTGAAAATTTTAGAAGAGCTATTCGTATAAGAAGAAAGAGGTTGTTCCGATGTGGAATAGCCTCTTTTTTATTCCGCTATTTGTGGGAGTTTTGCTGCCCGTAAATGCCTGATCGGTGAGGACTGATTAAAGTTGTGGCCGATATATTCAAAAAATCGCCAATATAATTTCACTTACCGATAAGTGGCACTGTTTGTAAAACTATGTCGATAATAATCAGAAAAATTAGTCAAATAGTTAGAGGACAATGTCTACTTATGGACGAAATGATAGATTTATGAAAGAGAAAAGGGGGAAATTGTTGGCATGTACATGACGATAGGGAGAATTTTTGATTTATCTGTTGGTAAGTATCCGAATAAAGAGGCGTTAGTGGAACCTGAAAAAAATATTCGCTGGACATATAAACAGTGGGATGCACAAATAAATAAAACGGCGCACGCTCTATTAGAAGATGGAGTAAGAAAGGGAGATACGGTATCTGTTTACTTATATAACTGCCATGAATTTGTAAACGTTTACTTAGCTTGTGCGAAAATTGGTGCAATTTTTAACCCGATTAACTTTCGCTTAAAGGCGAAAGAAGTATCTTATATTCTTCAGGACGCATCCTCGAAAGTCGTTGTCTTTGAAAAAGCAGTTGAGTCAACTGTTGCTATCATTGAACGAGATTTTCCAAATACATCTTTTTGGTCTATAGAAAACGATAAACCTTCCTATGCAAGTTCCTACCATGAAAAAGTGAATGCAGCATCTTCTGAGAAAGTAAATATCGAAATTGATGAAATGGATTTTTGTTCTATGCTTTATACGAGCGGTACGACAGGTCATCCGAAAGGCGTATTACATCGTCATCGTGAAATGGCTGAGCATAGTATGATTTGTACATATTTCCTAAAATATAATAGAGATAGTGTTGGGCTTGTTGTTGCGCCTTTATATCACTGTGGTGAATTAAATGCCGGAATCATACCACGCATTCAAGTTGGCGGAAAGAATGTCATTTTGCATCATTTTGATACAGACACAGTATTACATACGATTCAAGAAGAAAAGATTACGACGTTCTTTGCAGCACCGACGATGTGGAATATGTTGTTGCAAAAAGATTTAACTCAGTATGATTTAACTTCAATGAAAATCGGTATATATGGCGGAGCGGCAATGGCACCGGCGTTAGTGAAGGAATGTAAAGAACGTCTTTATATTGATCTTGTTCAAATATACGGAATGACAGAAATGGGACCAGTTGTTGCGTTTCTCGTAGAGGAGGATCAAATTACGAAAGCTGGTTCAGCAGGCACGCCATGCTTTAGCCATGAAGTTCGTATTGTGAAGCCGAACGAGGAGGCACCGGCAGAACCAGATGATGTATTACCTCCTTATGAAGTGGGAGAAATTATTTTGCGCGGTCCAACTATGATGGCTGGCTATCATAATCGTGAAGAGGCGAATAAAAAATCGATGTATAAAGGATGGTATCATTCTGGTGATTTAGGATACTTCGATAAGGATGGTTATTTATTCGTTGCAGATCGCGTTGATGATATGGTAATTAGCGGTGGTGTAAATATTTACCCTCGCGAAATTGAAGATTTCCTTCATAGTCATCCCGGTATATTAGATGTGGCGGTACTTGGTGAGCCAGATGAATTATGGGGAGAGCGTGTGGTGGCAGTTATTGTGAAGAAAGATGAAACAATAACAGAAGCTGATTTAGAAACGTATTGCAAAGAAAGTGACGAATTAGCAGATTATAAGCGTCCGCGTCATTATTTATTTGTAGATGAACTTCCGCGTAATGCGAGCGGGAAGCTGCAGAAGTTTGTGCTGAGGGAGTCGTTGAAAGGGACAAAAAAATAGAAAGTGGGGGACACCCACTTTCTATTTTTATTTGCGTGAAAAACCTTCTTCATCAAGGTATTCCGCAGCTTCTGGATAAGAGTTGAATGTACCGTCTAAGTTTACACCAGCGTATACGTTCCACATGTCATCCTCTGAAATAAGAGTAAGAATATGACCATCTTCGTTCTGCCATTCTTCTTCTTTCGCAGGTTCTACAGGTGCTACTACTTCTTCTTGTGATAGAAGGTCAATTGATTTCTCAATTACTGAACGTAACTCTTCTGCTGAAAACTCACGGATGTTAACCATACCTTTATCATCCGTTTTGTAACCTTTAATACCGCTTGCATACACAAATCCATTTCCATTTGGGTGTAAATGAAATACAACGTTCTTTTTATCTAAACGACTTTCTTCAAAGTGGAAGTTTACACGTTTTAATGATACGTTCTTTCTTTCTAGTTCTGGGAAAGATTCAATAATCGATAATTTTTCTTCAAAAGTTAGCATAGTGCCTCCAAGTATATAGTAAAAGATTTAATTTGTTCATTATAGCATAGTTGCAATTGTTTCCAAAGATAAGGGGGAAACTTTTCATTGAATACCTTTCCGTCACGAGAATGTAAAAAGTGAGCTAACGAATATATCTTTTTAGGTGTACAATGGAACATGGACTTTATACAAAGGTGGTTATTTATATGTTTCAAAAAATAGCAAAGGAATGTTTAGCAGGATTTACTGTTGCGATTGTTGCGTTGCCACTTGCGATTGCATTTGGTATTGCTGCGACAGGAACGTCTGAGGGAGCGCTTGTTGGATTGTATGGTGCGATTTTTGCAGGTTTATTTGCAGCGTTATTTGGCGGGACACCTGGGCAAGTAACGGGGCCAACTGGACCAATTACCGTTATCGCAACAGGAGTTATTGCGACGCACGGGTTAGAGGCAAGTTTTATTTCCTTTATGATGGCAGGGTTATTTCAAATTTTATTCGGTGTATGTAAGCTCGGTTCTTACGTTCGATATATTCCGTATCCTGTCGTTTCAGGATTTATGAATGGTATTGCATTAATCATTATTTTAGGCGAAATAAAGCACGTACAAAATAGTTTTCTACTTGTTGTGTTAACGATTATTGTAATGATTGTTTCTGGTAAATGGATTAAGGCGATTCCGTCTAGTTTAGTAGCACTAGTCGGTGTGACAGCTTTACTACCTTTATTTTCTTCTCTACTCGAAGGACTTACAGTAAAGTTACCGATTATCGGAAATCTTTCGTTAAATAAAGTAATTGAAAAGATTGGAACCATTCCAGAAGCGATGCCTACGCTTCATATTCCATCTTTAAGTGGAACAGGAATAGCAGCACTTATTTTACCAGCGCTTAGTATTGCTTTATTAGGATCGATTGACTCGTTGTTAACATCGGTCGTAATGGATAATGTGACAGGTACACGTCATAAAAGTAATAAAGAGCTCGTTGGACAAGGTATCGGTAATATGATGAGCGGATTGTTTGGCGGATTAGCAGGTGCAGGTGCGACTGTAAGGTCTATCGTGAATATAAGAAGTGGCGGTAAAACGGCACTTTCGGCGTGTATGCATAGTGTTATCTTATTCATTTTTATTATGGGGCTTGGTTCGGTCGTACAATATATTCCACTTGCTGTACTATCAGGTATTTTAATTTTAACTGGTATTGGAATGTTCGATTGGGAAAGCATGAAAAAGATGCATGTCGCTCCTAAAGGTGATGTCGTTGTTATGCTCGTAACGATGATTGTGACGGTGAAGTTCGATTTAATGATTGCTGTTGCATTCGGTATTATTCTTTCGTTCATCATATATATGGTGAAATGTAAAGAACGTAAAACTTCTATCGTAAAAGAAAGAGAAGAAACGTATACGATTCAAGGACCGCTCTCTTTCTTATCAGTAGATCGTATTTTCTCTACTTTACAAGATGTGAAGTCACCGGTTGTTTTACGTATGAAAGATGTGCGTTATATGGATGTATCAGGAGCTATGGCATTATTAAATTTTGTTGAGCAATCAAATAAAGCAGGGGCAAGTGTAAAGCTTGAGCAAGTACACCCGAGTATTGAAAAAACAATCGTAGTAATGGCGAACGATGAACAGAAAGAACAATTGAAGATCTTAAGTGTTTAGATGGTAATTAGAATATCTCACAATTTTACATACATTATAATGTAGAGTTGTGGGATATTCTTATAATGTTTTTAGTAATATGTACTGCAGTGATAGAGAAGAGCTCTTTTTGAGTAACGAAAACAGTTATAATGTGTACATATAATGGAAGGAATTAGAAATTAGAGTGTGAAGAGATAGGCGTGAATTGGTTCTCTTTTCTATTTTGTAAAAAAAACCAAGTATTCAACCTATAATAAATTTGTTATGATAACCAATGGGATAAAGTGAATTCCTATCGTTTAAAACAATATGTTTGAGAGTATATGTATAAAAGAAAAGAGAAAAAATATGAATAAAACATTTGTAAAAGGAGCAGCGATTTTAACAATTACAACTTTTTTGTCGAAATTGCTTGGTAGTTTTTTTCAAATTCCATTACAAAATATTGCAGGAGATGAAGTGCTCGGTATTTTCCGCCTTGTTTTTCCTGTATATATGATTGCTCTTACATTATCGGTAGCCGGAGTTCCACTTGCAATTTCGAAACTAATTGCAGAGTTGAACGAAAAAAATAAGCAAAAGGAAATTGCGAAATTATTTAAATCAGCGTCAATTATAGGGCTAGCATTTGGCGTTTTCGGCTGTTTAGTCATTGTATTATTTTCTATTGAAATTGCAAATATGCTTGGTGGACAAGAAACTAGAATGCCGTTGCTTATTACTTCATTAGCGTTACTCATTGCGCCATACATGGCAGTTTATAGAGGGTATTTTCAAGGTTTCGGTGATATGAAACCAACAGGGGTATCACAGGTCATTGAGCAATTTGTACGTGTGTTTTTTATGTTAATAATTGCTTACATACTAGTATCATGGGATAAGAGTAATACTGTTATTACTAGTGGTGCGATGGTTGGCTCTTTTCTTGGAGTCATTAGTTCGCTTATATATTTGCGTATAAAATATAATAGAAGTCCATACTACAATAAAAGCAATTCCTATTCGCTCCGAGATTTAAGAGAAAACGGCAAAAAGATATTGCGGGTATCGATCCCAATCGCTATCGGAGCTTTATCAATGCCACTTTTAAATTTAGTAGACTCGCTTACGATACCGCATGTATTACAAGGATCATCAACAGAAATTCAAGAACAATTTGGAATATACAGTCGCGGTTTTGCATTCACGCAAATAATTGTTATTTTTGCAAGCGCAATTGTATTTCCGTTAATACCACTCTTAACTTCCGCATTGGCCAAAAGAGATATAAATTTGGCGAAAATAACAATTCAAAATACAAATCGACTAGCGCATGTTTTGACAGCACCGTTAACAATATGGTTGATGGCATTAACAGTACCGTTAAATGTCGGATTGTTCACAGACGTAAAAGGCAGTAGTATGTTAACAGTGATGATTGGCAGTTCGTATTTTACTGCGGTTATGGTATTATCAATAGGTGTTTTACAGGGCATTAATCGTTCTGCACAAGCTGCATGGGTTGTTATTGGTGCGAGTTGTGTGAAAGTCGTGTTAAACATAATGTTAGTGCAGAAGTTTGGCATAGATGGAGCGGCGTATAGTACATTCATTACTTACGTATTGATTTGTATTGTAAATCATTTGTATATTCGAAGCTATATTGCCTATTCTATTCATTTAAAAAGCTTTTTTGGTGTGCTAGCAATAGCATGTATTTTGGGACTAGGATTGTATGAATTATGTACTGTGATAGATGTTACATCTTCAAGAATTATGACGTTATTATTCAGTGGTATAGCATTAAGTATTACAACCATTTTGTATGGTGTATGTGCTTTGAAATTAAAATGGATATCAATAAACAAAATACCATTTTTGAAAAGATAAATATAGAAATTTAATTTTTTATTATAATTCATATGAACTGATAAAGAGGAAACTATGTAGGGTATCAAGTGTTTAGGTAAGGAATGGGTACTAGTTTATGTTAGATGAAATAAACGGTTACCTAGTTTTGGAGGAGATTTAGGGTGCGTTTAGTCTTATCAGGATATTATGGTTTTTATAATGTTGGAGACGAGGCGATTCTACAATCAATTATTGAATCGTTAAGTAAAGAGAACCCGGATATAGAACTAGTAGTACTATCAAATGATTCTAAATATACAAAGGAAATGTATGGTGTAGAATCGGTAGATCGCTGGGATATAAAAGCTGTTTATCATGCGATCAAAAACAGTGATGGAGTTATTAGTGGTGGCGGGAGCCTTCTTCAAGATCAGACAAGTACGAAGAGTATTCTATATTATACGGGTATTATGGGACTCGCTCGATTATTAAAAAAGCCGTATTATATTTATTCACAAGGAATAGGTCCAATTACAAAAGGATATAATCGTCTATTAGTAAAATGGAACTTGTCAAAAGCTTCCTATGTATCAGTTCGAGATGAGGATTCGTTTTTATATTTAAAAGGACTTGGCATAAAAAACGATATTGAAATTGTTCCAGACCCTGTTTTAACATGGAAACGGACAAAACAATCGGATTGGTTGCAAAAGCATTCGATACATGGAAAAGTAATCGCGGTTAGTGTGCGTTATTGGAATGCAAAAGAAGATTATATAAAAAAATTAGCTGCGGCATTAAAAAAATTAAAGCAAGAAGGATACCAAATTTTATTTGTTCCAATGCATGAGCCATTTGATCAAAAAGCTTCGCGTGAAGTAGTAGACTTAATGGGAGAAGAGACGTATATGCTTCCATATAAAATGGATATCGACGAGAAAATATTCATTTTATCACAATGTTCATTACTAATTGGTATGCGTCTTCATGCACTTGTTTTTTCTGCTGTAGCCAAAACTCCAATGGTCGGGATTTCATACGATCCGAAAATTGATTCGTTTTTAAGTCAAGTGGATCAGCCAGTTATAGGAAGTGTGGATGGCGAATGGAGTGCTGAGTATTTATATGAAATTGCGAAAAAGCAATTAATGCAACAAGGAACTGTGCAGCAAGAGCTACAATTAACAATAGATGAGCTTCGGTTGCAAGGCAAACAGGCAACAAAGAAACTCATTGATCATATGGAAAAAGGCACTTTATTAAAAAAGTAAAGTGTCTTTTATTTTGTTTTGAATGTAATGAAAATTCTAATTACAAAAACGTTTTATTTTAATTCCTATTTATTATGCTAAAATGATTGCGATTATTATATAATCAAATTTGTGATAATAAATTCGTAGATTACGAGGAGGATAACCTTGAAGACTTTTTCAAAAGGTATAACAGCAGTGGCATTAACGGGATCATTACTTTTAACTCCTATTTCAAGCTATGCGGCAAATGATGATATTACAGGACATATGTTTGAGACGCATATGCGTTCACTTATTACTAAAGGAGTTTTAATGGGGTATGGAGACAATGTATATGCGCCTGATAAATTAGTAACAAGAGCAGAGTTTGCTACATTCATAGCAAGGTCTTTAAATTTACCGAAAGCTGATTCGAATTTCGAGGATGTGCCGAAGACTTACGGTTTATATGATGGTGTAAGTAGAGCATATGGAGCGAAAATTATTAATGGTCGTACGAACGAGACATTCTCACCAAATGATGTGATTACACGTGAAGAAATGTCGATAATGGTAAAGCGAGCGTTAGACTATAAAAATATTAAAATAGCTGTAAGTCCGCTTACCTTTACTGATAAAGATAGTATTAACTATAAAGAGCATGTACAAGTTATGGTGGCTACTCAAATTATTAAAGGGTATCCAGAAGATAATACATTTAGACCACATTTATCAGCTACAAGAGGTATGGCTTCAGCTATGTTGGACCGTATGCTTCAGACGATTGAAAAAAATGGAAATGGCAATCCTGTAGAAAATAAGAAATATGTCGTGACAAATGTAAGAGAAAACGGAACAGAGCAAGAAGTAGAGCGCTATAACACGTATAAAGAAGCGGTTACGGCTGCTCAAAATAAAGGTATGAATGCGGTAAAATACGAGAACGAATTTTTATGGATTAAAGATGGTTTTGCAAGTGCGAAAAGAATAACTGGGCAAAACATCATTAATATTTATGATGAGAATTTGTCAACAGTATATACGTATATTCAGTATGGAACAGAATTGAAAGTGTTAGAAGTTGGCGAAGATCGTGTGAAAGTTCAAGTTTCTGGTTTGACAGGTTATGTGAAGAAGAATGAAATCACTTTAATTCCTACAAATGAAATGAAACAATCGTCTTATTATGTGAAATCAGATGGATATTTATACCATAAATATTATACATATAATACAAGTTCACCTGGATATACAGAATTTAGATATGGTGTGGCACCTTCTTTCATGAAGCAAGGACAACAAATGTATAGTGTAGATGGAAAAACATTTGGAGACGAAACTTTCTATCAATATTTCAATTATTTATCATTACGTTCGAAAACAGATTATACAGCTGAACAACTAGATAGTTATGTGAAATCGATTAAGCCAGACTCTCCATTAATTGGTTTAGGAAAGAAATTTAAAGAAGTAGAAAGCAAGTATAATGTAAATGCATTATTCTTATATTCATTAGCAATTCATGAAAGTTATTATGGAACAAGCGCTCTTGCAAAAGACAAAAATAATTTATTTGGTTTAAAAGCAACAGACGATAGTCCATATGGTAACGGAGAAGCATTCAATTCAAAAGAAGATTGTATTGAACATGCAGCAAAATTATACATGAATGAAGGATATTTAAATCCAGGACATTGGCGTTATACAGCAACATATACAGGTGATAAAGCTGCTGGTTTAAATGCGAAATATGCATCTGATGCGAACTGGGGTAAAAAAGTAGCGGGGCATATGAACCGTTTTGATTCTTATTTAGGTAAAAAAGAATACAACAAGTATAAACTTGCACGTGTGATGAATAACGTGGAAGTGAAAAAGAATCCTAGTATATCAAATGAGCGACTGTATCGTTTAAATACAAATGCAGTTGTTACAGTTACTGGTGAAGAAATAATAAATGGAAAAGCGTGGGTTAAAGTTATTTCAGATAACCCTACTGTAACAGAAGCGTATATCGCAAAAGAAAGTTTAGAATATGTAAAACATTAATTAAATAAAAAAGAAGGTGCTACTAATATTTCGTAGCACCTTCTTTTTTATCCCGCATTAACGGGCAGTAATCCCCCACCTCAAAATTCAGTGGAAGCAAGGAAGTTAGGTGGGGGATGAACTGCCCGTAAAAGCCCGATTGGTTCAACTAATAATCAGTGGGGGATGAACAAAAACCCCACTGATTAAAGTTTCACTTTATTCAATTTCAAAATCAACAATGATATAAGCGAGTATAACAACGAAGAAAATACTAACGGCTGGCGCTGTTAATACGTGGCCAGACATAAAGCCAATGCCAAGTGATAGAATGAGTGTGCTCGCTAATAGCATATACTTTACGGTCATGGTTTTCTTAAAGTTTGTGATCATGCGGATGAATAATTTAATACCAAAGTATAGAAGTGGTATTAAGTAAATAAGGAAACCGACAATTCCAAATGCGAAAAATAGGTCATGGAAGTCCATTTCAATTAATTTAATTTTATCTGTGTAGTTACCAGCGTAACCCATTCCGAATAGTTTTTGTGAAAGCGGTGCGTCTTTATAGTACTGTTTGTATGTTTTTAAGAATTTGTCGCGATCGCTGTAAATTAAACTTTTTACTTCAGAATCTGTAAGTTCACCTTTTGCATGTTTTTTTGCATCTTCTGGATCTTCTTTAATTACTTTTCCTTCTTTTCGATCTTTTTCTTCTTGTACTGATTTTTTGTATTCGTATATTTGCATGTGAATGCCCATATTTTTTGCGATAGGAGTATGCGGTGTAAGAGCAATTAAACCTCCTAGTATAACAGCTGCAACAACGGTATTTACAATATGTGTGAATCCTTTTCCTTCTTTTTTACGATTTATCATGTACTCAATGAATGAGAAGAAAAGTGCTACGCCTAATGTAATAACAATTGCGCCATATCCGACTTTCGTTCCGACCATAATACTTGCATACATCGCAAGTATTGTTGGAATCCAGTAATATATTTTCGAGAAAGAAGTTGTTTTATGAATCGAATATAAGACAATGATTGGGAACATAATGGCGAAAAGAGAACTTAAATCATTACCAGCGAAGAACCAACCTCTTGAACCAATTTTTGAGTGAGGATAGCTTGGGAAATCCGTTCCAGTTTGCATTGCGACAATCATAGTGATACTTAAAATTAAAGTTGCATATAAGAAATATGTAATGATTTTATGAAATACATACTCTTTATTTTTTAGCTCTTTAAAGGCGATAATATATCCAAACAGTAGCACAATTGGATATACGCTCTTTAAGATAAATTTAACTTCTTCTCCAAATGAAACTGGAGATTTAACCATCATATTATTTACAAGACCGATTGCTAGTGCGATTCCGAGTAAACATAAATAGAGGATGTACTTTTTCGCATCTTGTTGTTTGTGATGAAGAAGTAGGTATCCTAATGCAAGAAGCATAAAGGCGAAACGGACTACAACTCCAACTGTTGCGCTCATGTGTAGTATATAGATTGAAAAAGATGTTAATAAATCTAAAATTGGTTGAAACACAATGAATAGCAATAGGAAATGTGGGAAGTAGTTATCCGTTTGTTTCAACTTAGTAACCATATGTTCCTCCAGTTCTTCATTCCTTTATTACAACACCCAAAAGATGGGTATAAAGCCTTTTTTACATAGTAAGGCGAATGAATTTCAATATTTGTTTTTTATCCCGCATTAACGGGCAGTAAGACCCCGCCTCAAAATACAATACAGCGGAAGCAAAGAAGTTAGGTGGGGATCAACTGCCCGTAAAAGCCCGATTGGTGAGGACTAATAATCAGTGGGGGATGAACACCCCCCACTGATTAAAGTCTCACTTTATCAAACTTAAGAATACACCATTTCATTGTAATGGTAAATAGATGAAAAGCATGGATAAACCGACTTTAATTTCTATATTTTTCAACGGAATTGTATGTTTTATACGGTATATGTACAAATTGCGAGATTATTAGACAGAAAATTAAGAAAAAAGAAGGATTTTTTAATGCTTTTCTATAATTATATAAGTATAATCTTTATGGAGAAAAGAGGGGTATATATAATGGAAATAACAAGTAAAACAGAATCTGTCGTTGTGAAATATGAAGGTAACGTTGCAACGGTTATGGTCAATCGCCCAGAGGTGTTAAATGCGTTAGATGAGCCGACATTAAAAGAGTTATTACAAAAGTTGAAAGAAGTAGCGGAAAGTTCTGCGCATATCGTTGTGTTATGCGGGAACGGCCGTGGTTTTTCTGCGGGTGGGGATATTAAATCGATGCTTTCAAGTAATGATGAAAGTAAGTTTGATGGCATTATGAATACCATTTCTGAAGTTGTCGTGACATTATATACGATGCCGAAGCTTGTTATTAGTGCAATTCATGGACCAACTGCAGGTCTTGGATTAAGTATTGCGTTAACAGCTGATTATGTAATGGCGGATATATCATCTGTTATTGCAATGAACTTTATTGGAATCGCTTTAATTCCAGATGGAGGCGGTCATTTCTTCCTTCAAAAGCGCGTCGGTGAAAATATGACGAAGCAAATTATTTGGGAAGGCAAGAAATTATCGGCGAGTGAAGCGCTTGATATCGGCTTAATTGATGAAGTAATCGGCGAAGATTTCCAAACGGCTGTGAAGCAAAAAATTAGTGAATGGTCACAAAAACCGATTAAAGCAATGATTCAAACGAAGCAAATTTTATGTGAAGTAAATCGCTCTAATTTAGAGCAAACATTGCAATTAGAAAAGCGTGGTCAATATGCAATGAGACAAACAGCGGATCATAAAGAAGGAATTGCTGCGTTTTTAGAGAAACGTTTACCAGCATTTAAAGGGAAATAAAGTTTGTCCATTACTCACTGATTATTAGCTCGTTAATTCGGGATAAAGGGGAGAAAGTGCTAACACATTTTAGTATAATTGTGTTAGCACTTTTTTTTAGGAGTAATACATGAAGAAAATGATCGGTATTATGACTATTATTTTGCTTACATATTATGCTTTGCATAGTACACCATCTTTGGCAGTTCGGACTGCGTTATTTTTTGAGGGACATCCAAGTGTTGCGTTTTCTGGCGGGGTGACGAAAGAAAAAGACGTGAAAAAAGAAGCGATTCCAGATGAGCACCAAACCTTATACGGTAATGAAGAAGACTCGGAGCACTACTTCTTTCCGCATGTAAGAGCACATGGATCAGGAATTGATATGATTAGTGCATGTGTGAAGAAGGAATGGTTTTTCTATAAAGCAGAGCTCGGGTGTTATTAAATATAGGAGGATGAATGATGTCAGCATATAACAAGTTAGTAAGAGATCGTGTTCCAGAGAAGATTTTAATGTCTGGAAAAACGTATACAGCACAAAAATTAACAGGTCAAGCATACATACAGGCTTTAGCGAAAATTGGAACGGAAGAAATTCGTGAATTTGCTTCTATGAAAGAACGCGAACATGCGCTAGATTCTCTTGCGGATGCACTAGAAGTAATCATTTCATTAGCACGTGCGGAAGGTGCATCGATTGAAGATGTGGAACGCCTTCGTAAGAAAAAAGAAGTAGAGCGCGGTGGATTTGAAAGAGGGATTTATTTATTAGATGTTTCAGAAGAATAGTTTTATAGGAAAAGCATAGCGTTAATGATTAACGCTATGCTTTTTTGTTGCAATGAAGCTAATAATGAAGAAGATAGCTGTTAATATCCAGCCAATTGTAATAGAAGTAGTAGTATGAATGGCATAAGAGATTTGTAAACAAAATAATGATGCTAAAAACCAAATGAGTGCAATGTGTATATATTTCTTTGATATATTCATATTTCAGGACTCCTTTTGTATACTAAAAAGAATTTTACTACAATTTAGAAAATTAAGCCATATAAGTAGAGGTTTTCTGGCGGATTTTGTATACTGAATAGTAGAGAAAATGAGGAGGAAACGACAATGGCACATCATACGAAAGAAACGATGGAACTGATTAAGGAGCTTGTCTCTATTCCGAGTCCGTCTGGAAATACAGCGAAAATTATTAATTTCATTGAAAACTATGTCAGTGAGTGGAACGTAGAAACGAAACGTAATAATAAGGGTGCTCTTATTTTAACAGTAAAAGGGAAGAATGATGCGCAGCACCGCTTATTAACGGCACATGTTGATACGTTAGGTGCGATGGTGAAAGAAATTAAGCCTGATGGTCGCCTGAGTCTTTCTATGATTGGTGGATTTCGTTGGAACTCTGTAGAAGGAGAATATTGCGAAATTGAAACATCAAGTGGCAAGACGTATACAGGAACGATTTTAATGCATCAAACATCTGTACATGTATACAAAGATGCAGGTGAAGCAAAACGAGATGAGAAAAATATTGAAGTTCGTATTGATGAGCGCGTATTTTCAGCTGATGAAGTACGCGAATTAGGAATTGAAGTAGGAGACTTCGTGTCATTTGATCCGCGCGTTCAAATTACAGAGAGTGGATACATAAAATCACGTCATTTAGATGACAAAGTAAGTGTTGCGATTTTATTAAAATTAATTAAAAGATTACAAGATGAAAACGTAACATTACCATATACGACGCATTTCTTAATTTCTAATAATGAAGAGATTGGATACGGTGGTAATTCTAATATTCCAGACGAAACTGTTGAATATTTAGCGGTTGATATGGGAGCGTTAGGTGATGGACAAGCATCTGATGAATATACAGTATCTATTTGTGCAAAAGACTCTAGCGGCCCGTATCATTACGCTTTACGTAAACATTTAGTAGAGCTTGCGAAAACGAATCATATTGAATATAAAGTAGATATTTATCCGTACTACGGATCTGATGCATCAGCTGCGATTCGCGCGGGATTTGATGTGAAACATGCGTTAATTGGAGCGGGTATTGATTCTTCTCACGCATTTGAACGTACACATGAAAGTTCTATTGCGCATACAGAAGCATTAGTGTATGCATATGTAATGTCTAATTTAATTGAAGAATAATTTCATAGATAATAGAGAGCTGATTAAAAATATTATTTTTAATCAGCTTTTTATTTGGCGAAGCGATTAGGAGACATGTCCTAATCGTTTTTTTATCCCGCTATTTGTAGGCTGATTAAAGTTTTATTTTATATACATTCATTATAAGTTATATATATGCGATTTTTGTTATGCGGCCGGAAACGTATTTACTATAGATATATAATGTTATACACTATGAAAGGAATTAATTAATAGTTAATATTTTTTAGTTAGCTTGATTAAAAAAATGTATGAATATGAAGTTTTGAGAGGAGATTTATTTTTCATGAAGTACAAAGCAATAGCCGCAGGTTTATTAGCAGCAAATTTATTAGCACATCCAATTAATAGTTTAGCAGAAACGAAGAAATTTCCTGATGTTTCAGATAGTGCGTGGTCGAAAGACGCAATTTATTATTTAGTAGAGAGAAATGTAATTAACGGTATGCCAGATGGTAACTTTATGCCGTACGGAAATTTAACACGTGCCCAGGCAGCAAAGATTATCGCAACAGCAATTGGTGCTAAAGTAGATCCTAATGCAAAGCCGTCTTATAATGATGCAAAAAATAGTTGGGCAGCTTCATTTATTGCAGCCATGGAAAAAGAGAATATTATTAAAGGGCGAGAACCAGGAGTATTTGATCCTGAAGGAAAAGTAACTCGTGCTGAAATGGCAGCTATGCTTGTAAGAGCATATAATCTGAAGAGCAAAGTAACAGGACCAGTGCCTACAAAATTCGCTGATTTAGAGAATCATTGGGGTAAAGAAGAAGTTAATATTTTAGTAGAATTAAAACTTTCTTTAGGTACAGAGAATGGCTGGAAACCGAATGATTCTATTACGCGTGAACAAGCAGCTCAGCTTACTGCGCAAACAGATAAATTTAGCAAAAATAGTGATCGTCCAGTAGAAACAAAGAAAATGTACATAGATAGAAAATTCATTACATATCACGCACCATCATTAAGTTCTGGAATTAGTGCAAATCAGCATAATCCACAAATGGTTGAAATTAAAGAAGAACGAGATGGATGGATCAAAATTACAACAAGTAACGGTGATAAATGGACACCTTTAGTAGAGAAAACAGAGGTTATTAATGAAGGATTCACTACTTATGCAGAAGCTTCTTCTTCTTCAAAAGTAATGGGAACACATAACGCACAGCAAGTAACTGTTATTGAAGAGAACGGCAGCTGGATTCGTATCCGCATGGGCGCTGGTTTCCAATGGGTTAATAAAAATCAATTAAATCCAGTGAAGCAAGGTAACTTCTTAGAAGGAAAAGCGATTATCATTGATCCAGGTCATGGTGGAGCGGATTCAGGTAATCCAGGTTATTATGAGAAAGAAAGTGAAACTGTATTAGATGTATCATTACGATTACAGAAAATATTTGAGAAAAAGACACCATTTACTGTGTTATTCACTCGTACAGATGATACACGTCCAGGAACAAGTGCTTCTGATTCTTTAAAGAAACGTGTAGAATTTGCTCAAAAAAATAATGGGGATATTTTTGTAAGTATTCATGGTAATGGCACGGAAGAGAAAAATGGACAAGGTACAGAAACGTTCTACTATGAATCAGCGACAGCAAGAGGAACAAATCCTAACGTATCAGAAAGTCGTTTACTAGCAGAAAAAATTCAAGAGCGTCTTGTAGATGCACTGGGAACAAAAGATCGTGGTGTGAAAAAAGGCGATTTATACGTAATTAGAGAAAATACAATGCCAGCTGTATTAGCAGAATTAGCATTTGTAGATAATAAAAGTGATGCAGATAAAATAGCTACACCAGCGCAGAGACAAAATGCAGCGGAAGCTATTTATCAAGGTATTTTAGATTACTATGAAGAAATGGGTAACAACGTGTCTTCTTTCCGTTAATAAATAATAAGAGATTGCCATTGGCAGTCTCTTTTATTTATTAACGTTTCTCTTTATTTCCGGCATATGATATCATTTAATTTTATATACAAAAGAAAAGTATTTGAGTAATTGTAATCATAACAATTTTAAACGATAAAGGATGATAATAGATTGAGTAATCATAGTAAAACACCTGCCTGTATATATACGTATGCATTTCGTGAGGAGGAGCGTGCTTTATGTTACTTGGAAATGCGCTCGTTCTTTGGAATGGAGTCCCACGTTAATATTTTAAAAAGTGATGTCAAAATTGACCCGAGTAGAAGTGCATTTATTAAAGAGCGCGTTGAGGTTATGTATGAAGGGGACGACTTAGAAAGTATTTTAAAACAAGTGGAACAAATTGATTTGGCGGGAGCGTCGTTTAAAGTTATCTTCGTTAAAATCAATGACCTCGTTGGGGAGAATAAAATTGAATATGGGGAAAGACGTCTCATTGAACGCGACCTCGGTATGCATATTGAAGGAGAAGCGGATGTTCGTAATCCAGAGCGTGTATTCGGGATTGTTCCTCTTGGAGGACGCTGGTACTTTGGACACTATGTAGAAAGTGAGCCAGTTTGGTATCATCACATAAAAAAACCGCATAGTTATTCGACATCTCTTAGCACACGTGTTGCGAGATCAGTTGCAAATATCGCTGTACCAAATCCAGAGGGAGTACGAGCAATTGACCCGTGCTGCGGTATTGGAACAGTAGTAGTAGAAGCACTTTCTATGGGGATTAACATCGTTGGTAGAGATATAAATCCACTTGTAGTTCTTGGAACGAGAAAAAACATCGCACATTTCGGATTTGAAGGAACAGTAACAAAAGGTCCGATCGAGGAAATTACTGAGAACTATGACGTTGCCATTATTGATATGCCATACGACTTATTTACGCATGCCACACCAGAAGACCAGCTCTCCATTCTTTCAAGTGCGCGCCGCATCGCTAAAAAGGTAGTCGTTGTCACGATGGAAACAATGGACGACATGATCCATGAAGCAGGATTTGAAATTACAGATCGCTGTATTACAAGAAAAGGATCATTTACTAGACAAATTCTTGTTTGTGAATAAGGAAGGAAGGTCACCCGTTTGGGTGACCTTTTTAGTGTAGTTTGATGTGTGATTGATTGGCAGTTTGTAGGCGGCGATAAGTTGATATTGTGATAGGAGAATCTATTACTGTTCTTTTAATTTTTCTTGTTGTGCGATTAATAAATTGCGTAATACGTGTCCGCGGTAACTTTCTAATTTTCGTCCTTCATGATAGCGTACGCCTAATTTTTTTAGTTCAGCTACGTACCAGCCTTTTGTCCCGTAATACATGAGATCACTTCCTTTTGCTTTTGAACAGTATATGTTGGGGGGAGAAGTAACTTTACATTGAAAATAATAATGGTAAAAGGAATTTTGCATGTGTGTACGAGAGGAATTGCAAAGTTATCGAGGTGTTTTATAACGTAACATCCAAGCCGTGTATAAAAAAGTAGACAGTTGTATATGAATTTGTTGAAAAAAGAATACACATTGCTGAGGGGATTTGAAAAAAGTAATGCTATACGATTTGGCATGATACTTGCGTTGGAAATAGTATCAACGTATAGGGGAGAGATAGAAATGAAGGTTAGTAAAATATATACAACGATTGATGCACACGTAGCTGGGGAGCCGCTTCGAATTATTACGGGCGGCGTGCCAGAAATAAAAGGGGAAACGCAGCTGGAAAGACGCGCATACTGTATGGAACATTTGGATTACCTTCGTGAAATTCTGATGTATGAACCGAGAGGGCATCACGGAATGTACGGTTGTATCATTACACCGCCAGCAAGTGCCCACGCTGATTTTGGTGTTTTATTTATGCACAATGAAGGATGGAGTACGATGTGTGGTCATGGCATTATTGCTGTCATTACAGTAGGAATTGAAACAGGCATGTTTGAAGTAAAGGGTGAAAAACAAAAGTTCATTATTGATAGCCCTGCTGGGGAAGTTGTTGCGTATGCAAAATATAACGGGAGTGAAGTAGAATCTGTATCATTTGAAAATGTCCCTTCCTTTGTATACAAAAAAGACGTTCTTATTAAAATAGATAACTATGAATTTCAAGTAGATATTGCGTTTGGCGGAGCATTTTACGCTGTTGTAGATTGTAAAGAATTTGGTTTGAAAGTTGATTTCAAAGATTTATCTGCTATTCAAAAGTGGGGCAGTAAAATTAAACATTATATAGAGAGCAAAATAGAAGTGAAACATCCACTTGAAGAAGGATTGAAAGGAATATACGGCGTTATCTTTTCAGATGAACCGAAAGACAAAGGTGCTACGCTACGAAATGTAACGATTTTTGCTGATGGGCAAGTAGACCGTTCTCCTTGCGGTACAGGAACTTCAGCGAGAATCGCAACTCTTTTTGAAAAAGATGCCTTACAAAAAGGAGAAATCTTCGTCCACGAATGCATTACTGATGGGAAATTCGAGGGAGAAGTATTGTCGGTAACAGCGGTAGGTACATATGAAGCTGTCGTTCCGAAAGTAACGGGGCATGCATTTATTACAGGGTTTCATCAGTTCGTTGTAGATCCGAGAGATGATTTGAACCGAGGATTTTTGTTAGGATAAAGTGAAACTTTAATCAGTGGAGGGGTTCCCCACTGATTATTAGTTGAACCAATCGGGTTTTTACGGGCAGTTGATCTCCCGTGTAACTTCTTTGTCCAACTGAATTTTTAGATGGGAGTCTTACTGCCCGTTAATACGGGATAGAAGAAGGGGGTGGAAAGATATGCTAGTTATAAGCGCAAACGAACAAAGAAACTTAGTAAATATGAATGAAGTTATTGAATACGCGGCGCTTGCTTTAAAAGAATTTTCCGCAGAAAGAACGATTACACCAATAAGAGGCTCATTACCATTTGCGAACGAGCAAAATACGGCATTAATTATGCCTTCAGTAGCGGAAGGACTTGAGGCACTTGGAGTAAAAATAGTAACGGTAGTCCCGCAAAATAAACAGATAGGAAAGAAAACGATCAATGGGATTGTGATGCTATCAGACTTTCAAACGGGAGAACCGCTCGCACTTTTAGAAGGATCGTACTTAACGATGATCCGAACAGGCGCCTTATCAGGAGTAGCGACAAAATATTTAGCTCGTCATAACGCAAAAACTTTATGCATTATCGGAACGGGTGAACAAGCGAAGGGAATGGCCGAAGCGATATTTGCGGTTAGAGATATCGAAAAAGTCATTTTATACAATCGCACAGAAGAAAAAGCGTATGCATTTGCGCAATATATACAAGAGAAATTTGGTAAACCAGCTTACGTTTACAGGGATCCAAATGAAGCAATACGTGAAGCAGACATCATCGTCACAACTACGAATGCATCCACACCAGTCTTCTCAGAAACACTACAAAAAGGCGTCCACGTAAACGCCGTCGGCTCATTCAGACCGAGCATGCAAGAACTACCCTCACACGCCATCACAAGCGCAAACAAAGTAGTAGTTGAATCAAAAGAAGCAGCACTAGACGAAACAGGAGACCTTCAAGTTCCGATAAAAGAAGGTCTATTCAAAGCAAACGCCATTCACGCTGAACTTGGTCAAATTATAAGCGGAGAAAAAGCTGGCCGCGAAAATGATGAAGAGATTACTATTTTCAAATCAGTTGGTTTAGCGGTAGTAGATATTATCGTTGCGAAGTATTTGTATGAGAAAGCGTTGGAGCGCGGAGTAGGGAATAAGATTGAGTTTTGAGACTGCCTTTTGGTGGTCTTTTTTGTTGATGTGGGTGTGCTAGTATTTATAATTGAAGCCTTTTAATATTATGTTGAAATATATGAATTCTGCGCGGACATCAAATCATTCATTCAATTGGTATATGAAAAAGTTGCACCTCTAATTATTAGAGATGCAACTTTTTACCATTCTCGCCATTCTTCTGTTATATCTTCCTCGGATTCTAAGCCAGCTATTTGTGCTGCTGTATCGATAAATTCATAGAGATCTTCTCTTTCCATTGTTTCAATAAAATGGTCATGTTCAATATTTAATTCATTTAATTTAATAACTACCTCTTTAACAACTTGCATTACTTCGACTTCGGTTGGATTCTCTCCTAATCGCTGTAAATTGTTAATGTAAGTATCAAGAACTGTATTTGTTGCACTTATATTTTCTTCAGTAAAAAATTCCCCATCTTCATCATACTCAACCCATGAGGTTGTTGGTTTATTTTTTTTCAATTCATCAAATGTCATGATAACCTCCTAAATGTGTTTTTTTATCTTTAATTCCATTCTATATTTTCGGTCATATATAACAATCCTTTTAGAGTTTTTTTGTAAGCTGCTAGTTTTTTAACTCATTTTACGAGGTAACCTATTCGTGGTCTTTTTATTTTATCATCCTTATACATATAGTTTATCGCAAGAATTCAGTAATAGATTTCAAACTTTCTAGTTTTACAAAAAAGTTTGACTTTACATACGGGTAGTGGTAATTTAAAACTTATAAGAAAACTCGGGATTAATTCCGAGTTTTCTTATGGGCATAAACAGTTCGAGGGGGCCGAAAGATGAAACAGAAGTTATTTGCATTACCATTTGTTCTAATACTACTTATTGCATTAGCTGCTTGTTCAGGGGAAAAAGATTCGAAGCAAGCAGGAACTAGTAAATCAGGGACTCCGAAAGACGGAGGGGCGTTAACGATTGGTGTTAGCGATAATCCAGATACGATGAATCCGCTTTATGCGAATGATCGTGTGTCATTAACTGTGCAGCAAGCTTTATATGCGCCGCTATATCATATGGAAGATGGTAAGAAAAAGTTTGTTCTTGCTGAGAGCTTTACGCCTTCAGAAGATCAATTAACGTGGACACTGAAGTTAAAAGATAATTTGAAATGGCATGATGGTAAGAAAATTACATCAGACGATATAGCATTTACATTCCAATCTATTTTGGATGAGAAGCAAAATAGCTCAAGTCGTGAAAACTTTATTTTTAAAGGAAAGCCGCTTGAGGTGAAAAAGGTAGATGAGTTAACAACTCAATTCGTTTTACCACAAGTAAGCGCATCTTTCGAAGGTGTGATGAATGATTTCTTCCCAATTCCGAAACATGTATTTGAAGGGGAAGCAGATTTAGCGAAGAGTAAGAAAAACTTACAGCCTGTAGGATCAGGGCCGTTTAAGTTTAAAGAGTATAAATCAGATGAGTACGTTGCATTAGATCGATTTGATGATTATGTAGGTGGGAAAGCTAAATTAGACTCTATCGTATACCGCGTTGTAAAAGACCGTAATACAGCAAATGTTTCACTGCAAAATGGTCAAATCAACATGAAGATGATTGAGCCGCAAGACTTTAAGAAATTGGATAGCACAGGGAACTTCTCAATGGTGACATTCCCTGAAGGTAGATTATTCTACTTATCTTATAACATGAATACTGATCTTATGAAGAAAAAAGAAGTGCGTCAAGCAATTGCGCATGCGTTAGATAAGAAAGAAATGATTAACTCAGCATTCGTTTCAGGTGAATTTGCAGAACCAGCAAATTCAATCTTAACGCCAGACGCTATGTATTATGCGAAAGATATTAAAGACTATAAGTATGATAAAAAAGAAGCGAAAGATTTATTAGCAAAAGCTGGCGTGAAAGATAAAGAAAAAGTACGTGTGATGTATGTAACGAATAATAAAATTATGGAAAGCTTAGCGTTATATACACAACAAAAATTAAAAGAAGTTGGCTTAGAAGTTGAACTAAATGCATTAGATGCTAGTGCGGCAAGCGAAAAAGGCTTAGATAAAGAGAATAAAGAATATGACATTACATTTGGTGGTTACATAATGGGACCTGAGCCAGATTCATATAAGAGCTTATTCTTAAGCAATGCTGAATACAATTATGCACGATATAAAAACGCTGATTTCGATAAGTTATGGGAAGAAGCTGCAGTTGAAACAGATAAAACAAAACGCGCAGAGCTATACCATAAAATTCAAGAGACAGCTAGAGAAGACGTACCTTATCTACCAATCGCGTATCCGAAAGCAGTTATTGCAGTAGATAAAAAGTTTGATGGATTAAAAGAAGCGAAAGCAATTCCTGTCACAATGTTTGAAGATCTATCTAAGATTTATGAAGTGAAATAAGAAACAATAAAGAAGCTGGTGGAAATCAGCTTCTTTAGCTTGAGGGGGGGAAGTTTGTGTATAAAGTAATTGCGAAGAGGCTTTTAAATGCAATTCCGCTTTTATTTGTTATTTCTATTATTTCTTTTCTATTAATAAAACTAGCACCGGGGGATCCCGTTCGAAACTTTGTAACGCCAAACATGAGTCCAATTGATGTTGAGCGTATTCGTAAAAGTTTAGGACTAGATCAACCAATTTACGTGCAGTATTTTTTATGGTTAAAAAATATTTTAACAGGAAACTTTGGTTACTCACTTCAAAATCATCGTCCTGTTTTGGAACTTATCACAGAAAGATTACCTGCAACAATTGGATTAATGGGATCATCTTTACTCGTCTCATTCGTAATCGCAATACCACTTGGACTATTTACAGGTGTGAAAAAGAATTCGTTCTTTGACCGCATTGTAAACTTTATTTCATACGTTGGTATTTCTATGCCGGTTTTCTGGTTTGCACTACTATTAGTCTACTTATTCTCTTTAAAATTGAACCTACTTCCGAGTATGGGTATGCGCACCGTTGGTAAAGACTCTGTCTGGGATATTGTGCAACACGGCATTTTACCTTGCATGGTGTTAGCGTTCCAAAACGTATCTGTTTATATGAGATATATTCGTTCAAGTACGATTCAGCAATTAGAAGAAGAATATGTACAAATTCAATATGCGTACGGCGCTTCAAAGAAAACAGTGTTATTTAATCACGTACTTCGAAATGTATTAATACCGATCATTACAATTTTCGGATTATCGATTCCAAGTTTAGTAGGCGGAGCGTTTATTACGGAAACAGTATTTTCATGGCCGGGTCTTGGTTCACTTGGGGTAAATGCTATTTTTAGATTTGATTATCCGATTATCATGGCAATTACATTACTATCATCATTCATGTTAATTCTCGGTAACTTAATTGCTGATATTTTATATGGCGTAGTAGATCCGCGCATTCGAATGAGGGGGTGATTTGGAATGAATAATAGGAGATTTCAAACGATAAAACATAGCTTTACGAAAAATAAGTTTGTTGCAATGGGAGTTATTATACTTGCGGTTTTAACGGTCGCATCAATTTTCGCATTCATATCGCCATACGATCCTAGCAAAATGTCGATTCCAGATCGCTTACAAGAACCAAGTATGAGTCATCCTTTCGGAACGGATGATTACGGAAGGGATTACTTAACGAGAGCGTTATATGGCGGACGAGTTTCACTTGCGGTCGGTTTTCTTGCGATGGTTGTTTCTATTACAATCGGTACCGCAGTTGGAACAATTAGCGGATATTTTGGCGGAAAGTTAGACAACTTTTTAATGAGAGTTGTTGAAGTGCTTATGTCAATTCCATCATTCTTTTTAATGCTACTATTAAATGCGTATTTAAAACCAGGAATTACGACGTTAGTTCTTATTATCGGATTACTAACATGGATGGACACCGCCCGTATTGTAAGGGCAGAAACGTTATCTGTAAAAGAGCGTGAGTACGTTTTATACGCAAAAGTATCAGGACAAAAATCACTTATGATTATTGTAAGACATATCATTCCTAACATTTTATCAACCATTATTATCGCCGCGACATTAACGATTGCGACATCGATTTTAATGGAATCATCACTTAGTTTCTTAGGTTTAGGTATTAGAGAACCAGATTCTTCTTGGGGCAGCATGCTAAACAATGCGCAAGGATATATTGGTGAAGCTTGGTATTTAACGCTCTTCCCAGGATTCCTTATCCTTTTAACGGTACTTAGTTTTAACGTAATTGGTGAAGCGTTGAAGAAAGCTTTCGCACCAAAAGGAGCCGGACATGAAAACTAAAGTGTTAAGTGAAAGGAGTGAGAAGCGTGTCTGAAAAACTACTAGAAGTGAAAAATTTAAAGACTTCTTTTTTCATAGAAAGTGGCGAAGTTGAAGCGGTTCGCGGCGTTACATTTCGCTTAAATAAAGGAGAAGTAGTCGGTATCGTTGGGGAATCTGGAAGCGGAAAGAGTGTAATGGCAAAGTCTGTTATGTCTCTCGTTACGTCACCAGGAAAAGTGAAAGAAGGGGAAATCCTTTTTCATAATGAAAACATACTTTCTAAATCTGAAAAAGAATTACGTTCTATTAGAGGAAATCAAATTTCACTTATCTCTCAAGACCCAATGTCAGCGCTAAATCCGGTCGTGAAAATTGGGAAACAAATGACGGAAGTAATTATACGTCATCAAAAAGTGAAAAAGAAAGAAGCAGAGCAGATCGCGATCAACTTGTTAAAACAAGTCGGTCTTTCGTCACCAGAAGAAAGGGTAAAACAATATCCGCATGAACTAAGCGGTGGTATGAAGCAGCGAGTTATGATCGCAATGGCGATGTCTTGTAACCCGGACCTTCTCATTGCGGACGAACCGACGACTGCACTTGATGTAACGATACAAGCACAAATACTAGATTTAATGAAAAACTTAAAGAACGAAACGAATATGGCGTTACTTCTTATTACGCATGACTTAGGAATTGTCGCGCAAAACTGTACGCGCGTCATCGTTATGTACGGCGGGCTTATTATGGAAGAAGGACCTGTACTTGATATTTTCCAATCGCCGAATCATCCATATACGAAAGGGCTATTAAACTCTTTGCCAAAAATATCGAACGGTGTAAAAGAAAGACTCGCTCCTATTCAAGGTGTAACACCAAACTTATTAAACCCGCCACAAGGTTGCCCATTCGCAGAGCGTTGCCCACATGCGATGGACATTTGTGAAAAAGAACGTCCGCCATATTTTGAAATCGGAAACGAAAGACGTTCCATGTGCTGGTTAAACGATAAGACAGTAGGTGATTCACATGCATGAAGAAAACTTAATTGAAGTTCGGAACTTAAAAAAGTATTTTCCTATTAAAAAAGGACTATTTGGCAGGAAAACAGAGCAATTAAAAGCAGTCGATGACCTTAGCTTCACCATTAAAAAAGGTGAAACATTCGGATTAGTAGGAGAATCTGGCTGCGGAAAATCAACGACAGGAAGAAGCATCATTCGTTTACACGATGTCACTTCAGGTAACGTTTTATTCGACGGAAAAGATATCGCAAGTTTAAAAGAAAGTGAACTAAAAGAATATAGAAAACGAATGCAAATTATTTTCCAAGATCCATACGCATCATTAAACCCGGCAATGAATGTATTCCAAATTATTAGCGAACCGATGAACATTCACGGTTCCTACGAAAAAGAAGAACAAAAAGAAATCATTTTAGACCTTCTGAAAAAGGTAGGATTAAAAGAAGAACATTTATATCGCTACCCGCACGAATTTAGTGGAGGCCAGCGCCAGCGCATTAGCATCGCGCGCGCACTATCTGTAAAACCAGATTTTATCCTATGTGACGAACCAATCTCAGCACTCGATGTCTCAGTCCAAGCACAAGTCGTAAACATGCTGCAAGACATCCAAGAAGAAACAGGCGTCACATACTTATTCATCGCGCATGACCTATCGATGGTAAGGCACATATCAGACCGAATCGGAGTCATGTACTTAGGAAACATAGTAGAAATTGCCGATAGTGAAGACCTATACACAAAACCGGCACATCCATACACACAAGCACTACTCTCATCTATGCCAGAACCAGATTCAACAAACACAGGCAAAGAACGGATCATCCTAGAGGGAGAAGTACCAAGCCCACTAAACTCACCATCCGGCTGCAAATTCAGAACGCGCTGTAAATTCGCCACTGAAAAATGCGCACAGGAAGTACCGAAGATGGTGGAGATTGAGAAGGGGCATCAGGTGGCTTGTCATTTGTTTTAGATTTGAGGAAAAGCATTGGGGGGACCTGGTGCTTTTTTTCTTTGTAGGTGAACGTGATGTGGGATTGGTTGTTAGTTTAGGAGATAACGCGCTCGAAATTTGTCGGTAAATCGATATGTTGTGTCGAAACGTTGATATATTCGGAGTTACGATCGATATAATCGAATAATCGTTGATATATTTTTTTAAAGAGTGGGATTGGTTGTAGATTAATGTAGAAATTTAATGTTTTCGAAAAAAAGAATTGACTTCTATATTAGTTGTAACTAAAATGGTTACATAAAGATGTAATCAATTTAGTTACAACTAATATCTGCTAAAAATATGATTTATATATTTAATTAAGGATGGTGGTCCATACGTTGCCACCCGGTGTAGAAAGTTACTAACACATTCAAATCAATGCATATTCTAAGCTTTAGTATTTTCTGTTACGGGGCAATAAGGTGCAACGTTATCTTTTGTTAAAAACCTTGGTGGATCTTTCTTTGGAAATATTAGTTTTGGGGAAATATAGTAAGGTATCTAAAAAAGAACAAGGTATAAAAAGATGTACTTATATAAACCAAAAATTTAGTTGAGCTGGATAATAAAAAAAAGGTAGGAGATTTAAATGGAGACGAAACAAGATAACCTTATTTACGTATGGGATGCATATTGTGGATGGTGCTATGGTTTTTCAGAAAGTATTAAAGGATTTTACAAAAACCACACTGAAGTGCCATTAACGGTTTTATGTGGAGGGTTATTTTTAGATAATTTACCAATGAAAAACTTCTCATATATAAAAGAAGGAAATAAAAGAATTAATCAACTTACAGGTGCTGAATTTGGTCCTTCATATCAAAAATTGGTGGAGGAAGGCACTTTTAAAATGAATTCGAAAGATGCTGCAATTGGCTTTTCAGCTTTACGCTCATTAGCGCCAGACCGTTTATTAGAATTCACTTCGGCTATGCAAAAAGCGTTTTATTATGAGGGCCAAAGTCTGAGTGATCCTGAAACATATCGCAAGATTGCAATCGAGCATGGTTTGGACCCTGAACAAGTATTAGAACGTTTAAACGCTCAAGAAACAATAATAGATGTCCAAAATGATTTCAATAAAGTTCGACAGCTTGGTGTTAATAGCTATCCTTCCTTACTTTTACAAAAGGATAATCAAATTATTCCTATTGGTGGTGGCGTAATGACGCCGGATAAAATTGAAGCGCGTTTTAAAAATTTATATTAAGAAAATTTAGGATATAGTAGCAAACATGTTATCTTAGGCCACCTGACATTCAACTCCGGAATATTCGCCAGTACTATTACACTTTCAGATGAATGGGAGTGGGAGATTTTATCCCGCTTTAACGGGCAGTAAGACCCCCACCTCAAAATTCAGTGGAAGCAAAGAAGTTAGGTGGGGGATC
>NZ_JXIS01000030.1:0-26922 GCF_000836715.1 Bacillus sp. L_1B0_5
ATCCCCCACTAATTATTAGTTGAACCAATCGGGCTTTTACGGGCAGTTGATCCCCACCTAACTTCTTTGCTTCCACTAAATTTTGAGGTGGGGGTCTTACTGCCCTTTAATGCGGGATAAATAGGAAATCATTATATTCATTTCTCCTGTAGCACAAATATATAAAGATCAACTATTCATCGAATTTACTTTATCAATTTAGATACGTTATCACATTTATTAATAGGACTATGCACATTATTTTCTATTTAAAAACCAAAAATGATAAAATCTTTAGACTTGTTCACGCTTTCATTATACAACGAAAGGAAACCGTCTAAAAGACTAGACGGTTTCCAAAACGGAATTTTATTCTTACGCTTTACCGTTAGAACCGAACTCACGCATTTTACCAGCAACAGTTGCTTTAATAGCGTCACGGCCAGGTCCAATAAATTTACGAGGATCGTAAACTTCTTGGTCTTTGTTTAATACTTCACGAACAGCTTTTGTAAACTCGATTTGGTTCTCAGTGTTTACGTTGATTTTTGAAGTACCTAAAGAGATAGCTTTTACGATATCAGCAGTTGGGATACCAGTACCACCGTGTAATACTAAAGGTACGCCAGTGAAGTCACGAACTTGTTCCATTTCAGCGAATCCTAAGTTAGGCTCACCTTTGTAAGGACCGTGTACAGAACCTAAAGCTGGAGCTAGGCAATCGATACCTGTTGCTTCAACAAGGTGTTTACACTCTGCAGGATCAGCGTAAATTACGCCTTCAGCGATAATGTCGTCTTCTTGTCCGCCAACTGTTCCAAGCTCAGCTTCAACAGATACGTTACGAGCGTGTGCGTATTCTACTACTTTTTTAGTAGTTTCAACGTTTTCTTCGAATGGGTGGTGAGAAGCGTCGATCATTACAGATGTGAAACCTGCATCGATTGCTTCTTTACATTTTTCAAAGCTTGAACCATGGTCAAGGTGAATCGCTACAGGAACAGTGATGTTCATTTCTTCGATTAAAGCTTTAACCATAGCTACAACTGTTTTGAAACCAGTCATATGACGAGCTGCACCCTCAGATACACCTAGGATTACAGGAGATTTTTCTTCTTCCGCAGCAGCTAAGATAGCTTGAGTCCACTCTAAGTTGTTCATGTTGAATTGACCAACTGCGTATTTTCCTTCTAGTGCTGTGTTTAGCATTTCTTTCATAGAAACTAAAGGCATGGTGAATCCTCCTAAAAAACGTTTTTTGTATCCGATAAATTCTTATCGCTGGTAGTATGACCAGGATAAGGTAAATTATGTATATTTACCTACCGGACTTTTTTCTACACTCAATAGGATAACAACTTGTACTCAAAAACTCAACTGTATTCACCTGCTCAATAGTCCATGTAAACGCTTTTTTCCATATTTTTTATAAAAAATTCATTTTTTACGCCTCTACAGCAAGTTGCTCTCTCACAGCTTGACGAATTTCATCAATATCAAATGGTTTAGCAAAATGCATTAAAGCACCTAAATCTTTTGCTTCTTGAATCATATCAAGCTCTCCATAAGCAGTCATTAAAATTACTTTAATACTCTCATCAATTTCTTTTACATGCTTTAAAATCTCTATACCATCCATGCCTGGAATTTTCATATCTAACACTACTAAATCTGGATTATCTTTTTTCACGATATCTAAAGCTTGAAATCCATTCGCTGCTTGGAATGTCTGATAACCTTCTTTTTGGAACACTTCATGTAATAAAACACGAATCCCATATTGATCATCAACGATTAAAATTTTACCTTCCATAATTCCCAACCTTTCTGTGTAAGTACAAGATTTAAAGCTTCTTATATCTTAACGATTTATTTTCGCTATTCTTTGGCAAATCCCTTCCTATTCTTTCTTATTTTACCGTTTCCTATTTTGTTATGCTACCCTACGATTTCACCTTTCGAAAAAAATAAATTATAATGAAAGCCGGCAAACACGTACGAAGGGAGTAACATTATGTTAAAAATTTTTTCAACTCAATTAAGTGGTTATTTCTCCAGAGTTTCCCAAAAAGAGGAAATGAATATAGAAGATAGTGCTCGTTTACTTGCTCAAGCACTAGTTGGCGATGGTTTCATTTATTTATATGGTACAAATGAAATGGAGGGCGTTGTTGCCGAAGCACTATTCGGTGCTGAACCAATGAAGCAAGCAAAACGCTTATTTGAAAATGGTAAAGAAGCAGAAGTAACCTCTGCAGATCGTGTACTTCTTATTAGCCGTTTTTCAACAGATGAAGCGGTTGTAGAAATTGCAAAAAAACTACAAGAAGAGGGACACTCTATTGTCGGCATTTCTGCTCTTCAAAAAGGTACGGAATCACTGGAACAATATACAGACGTACATATTGATACAAAACTGTTAAAAGGTCTTATTCCAGACGATGAAGGTAATCGCTACGGGTTCCCAAGCTTAATAGTAGCTTTATTTGCTTATCACGGAATCAAATTTACAATCGATGAAATGTTAAATGAATATTAAAAAAAGCGCCTTATTTCAGGCGCTTTTTTTATTACTTGCTCTCTTTATTCGTAATAGAAGCTCTTACGAAGTCATGGAACAATGGTTGTGGACGGTTTGGACGAGAAACAAGTTCTGGATGGAACTGTGCTGCCACGAACCAAGGATGGTCTTTTAATTCAATGATTTCAACTAGACGGCCGTCTGGGCTTGTACCAGAGAATACAAATCCTTCTTTTTCCATATCCGGACGGAACTGATTGTTGAACTCATAACGATGACGATGACGCTCATATACAACCGGCTCATTATAAGCATTGTAAGCATTTGTTTCTTCAGCAAGCTTACATGGGTATAGACCAAGACGAAGTGTACCACCTAGGTCCTCTACATCTTTTTGCTCTGGTAATAAGTCAATGATTGCATATGGTGTATCAGGGTTGATTTCAGAAGAGTTAGCACCTTCTAAACCTAATACATTACGTGCGAATTCGATTGATGCAAGTTGCATACCTAAGCAAATTCCTAAGAATGGAACTTTGTTTTCACGAGCATATTGAATCGCAACGATTTTACCTTCTACACCACGATCACCGAAGCCACCTGGTACAAGGATACCATCTGTGTCTCCTACTAATTCTTGTACATTTTCTGCTGTTACGTGCTCAGCATTTACCCATTTTACTTCTACATCTGTGTCGAATGAGTAACCAGCATGACGAAGTGCTTCTACAACAGAAATATATGCATCTTGAAGTTCTACATATTTACCAACAAGAGCGATTTTTGTTTTCTTAGAAAGATTACGTACTTTGTTAACTAGCGCAGTCCACTCTGTCATATCTGCAGCTGGATTGTCTAATTTTAAGTGGTCACAAACGATTTGGTCCATGTTTTGTTCTTGAAGAGATAATGGAACCGCATATAAAGTATCTGCATCGCGTGCTTCGATAACTGCTTTTGTATCGATGTCACAGAATAATGCAAGCTTGTCTTTCATATCTTGAGAAACAGGAAGTTCTGTACGAACAACGATAATGTTTGGTTGAATACCTAAGCTACGAAGCTCTTTAACGCTATGTTGCGTCGGTTTTGTTTTCATTTCACCCGCTGCTTTTAAGTACGGGATTAACGTACAGTGAATGTACATTACATTGTCACGACCAATGTCGCTCTTAATTTGACGGATTGCTTCTAAGAATGGTAGAGACTCGATATCACCAACAGTTCCACCGATTTCTGTAATAACAACATCCGCATTTGTTTCACGGCCAGAACGATATACGCGCTCTTTAATTTCGTTAGTAATATGAGGAATAACTTGAACTGTTCCTCCTAGATATTCACCGCGACGCTCTTTTTGAAGAACTGAAGAGTAAATTTTACCTGTTGTTACGTTGCTGTATTTGTTTAAGTTAATGTCGATAAAACGCTCATAGTGACCAAGGTCTAAGTCAGTTTCTGCGCCATCATCTGTTACGAATACCTCACCGTGTTGGTATGGGCTCATAGTCCCTGGGTCTACGTTAATGTATGGATCAAACTTTTGAATCGTTACATTTAAACCACGATTTTTTAAAAGTCTTCCAAGAGATGCTGCTGTAATACCTTTTCCTAAAGACGATACTACACCGCCTGTTACAAAAATATACTTAGTCATGAAAAAGCTCCCTTCTATTTTGCTGTTATATAATCACCGTTGCAAAGCGCAACGTATGTAGATAACACTGTATCCATCTTATTGTTAGACTCTTTTTATTTTCTAAACAAAAAACAAAAAAGAAAATTGCTCCCCTCATCACATAAAGTAATAAGTAGGGAGCAATTTTCTTTTATATTTACACTTTAAAAGTATTATCGTCCTTTTTTAAAGAGCCCAAAAATGATTCTACATGGACGATAATGAAAAGTCAAGAACTACAGTTCTTCCTCTTCTTCTTCTTCAGTTTCATCATACTCAAGTTCTTCTTCAGCGAAGTCGTCTTCTTCATCTTCATCTAAATCATCAAGATCATCGTCGTCTCCGTCTTCATCTTCAAGAACCTTGTCCAAATCTTCTACATCATCTTCTTCGTCTGCATTTCCGTCTGCATCGTCAAAGTCATCTTCATCTTCTTCAATGTAGTCGTCAAAACCGTCTTCTTCAACTTTACGTTTTTTCTTCGGTTTTGGCTGCGGTAAGATTTCTTCATCAATTTGCTCATATGGGTACCAGCTGCGTAGTCCCCAACGATTTTCTCCTAAATTAATGAAACGTCCATCGATGTTTAAGTCTGTATAAAATTGTGCGAGTTTCGCATTAACTTGCTCTTGAGATAGTCCCAGCACTTGAGCGATTTCTTGAACCAACTCGTTGAATGTCGTTGCTTGTCTTTTATCCCCTAAAACGCTATGTACAACTTCAATCATTGAACATTCTTTTAGCTCTTCTGGTGAATATTGCTTAAAATTCACTTATGCGGCACTTCCTTTCATCAAATATAACCTTATATATAACGGTCTGCCTAAAAAAATCCATACTATTCATTATAAACAAAAGTCGCACAAATATGCTACAAAAAAAACGGGAAACTTTTATATGGCAATAAAATTAATAATTTGTCTGTTCCTTATTTCGGAAGCATATGGGCACCTTGTAACACATACCTAATTTGCATTTCTGTATATTCTTCGAGCGTATACAGTTTTTGCAGCGCCCAGCGTCTAAACCCCCACATTTGTCCTTGTATAAAAATATTATGTGCAAGAAGCTGTATTTCTTTTTTATTTAATATAAATGTTCCGTTTTCCGTACACTGTTCTAAAATATCCTCAAACATTCCTACCATTTGAAACTCTTTTTCTAATACATATGGGAGAGATTCTTTCGGTAAAAAACGTACTTCTTGATACATAATTAATACTTCTTCTTGTAATTCGTCCATCACTTTAAAGTAATTCGTTATCGCTACCTTTAAACTTTCTATACTCCCTTTTTCTGTACAGACTACTTCCTCTAATCGTTCTTTTACATGTTCATATATACTATCACAAACTAAATACAAAACATCATCTTTTGTACGAATGTACTCATAAAGTGTCCCTATACTAAACCCAGCCGCTTTTGCAATCTCTCTCGTTGTGGTACGCGGAAATCCTTTTTGTTTAAACAGTTGCACCGCACCTTTAATCATTTGTTCACGTCTTAACGCAACTAATTTTTCATCTTTCACCGATGCATGTACATTATGTTTAACCATTCCCTTCACCTCTCTCTATTATTTTTTGGAAGGAAAAAGCGTAGGAAAATACCTACGCTTTCGTTCCTACTTCGTTAACATACGAGAAATTACAAGCCTCTGAATCTCTTGTGTTCCTTCATATATTTGTGTAATCTTTGCATCTCGCATATAACGTTCTACTGGATAATCTTTCGTATAACCGTAACCACCAAATACTTGCACCGCTTCAGTCGTCACCTTCATCGCTGTATCCCCTGCAAATACTTTTGACATCGCCGATTCTTTTCCATACGGAAGCCCTTTTGATTCAAGCCAAGCCGCTTGATATGTTAAAAGGCGTGCCGCTTCTACATCTGTTGCCATATCCGCAAGTTTAAAGCCAATCCCTTGCTGCGCCGCAATTGGCTTTCCAAATTGATGGCGCTCCCTTGCATATTCTACAGAAGCATCTAAAGCCCCTTGTGCAATACCAACAGCTTGCGCCGCAATACCGTTACGACCTCCATCTAATGTTTGCATCGCAACTTTAAATCCTTGCCCCTCTTCTCCAAGTAGATTCTCTACGGGAATACGGCAATCTTCAAACATAATTTCAGTCGTTGGTGAAGAGCGAATCCCTAGCTTGCTCTCCTTCTTCCCAACTGAAAATCCTGGTGTATCGCTTTCTACAATAAATGCACTCGTACCGCGCTGCTTCGATTCAGGATCAGTTAGCGCAAAAACAACATAAATATCAGCAATACCGCCATTTGTAATGAAAATTTTTGATCCATTTAAAATATAATGGTCGCCATCTCTCTTTGCGATTGTCTTCATTCCACCAGCATCCGATCCAGATCCTGGCTCCGTTAAACCGTATGCACCAATTTTCTTCCCTTCAGCCATCGGTCGTAAAAACTTTTGCTTTTGTTCTTCCGTCCCAAATTTAAAAATTGGCCATCCCGCAAGTGAAGTATGTGCAGATAGTGTTACACCTGTTGAAGCACAAACTCGAGATAATTCTTCAATAGCAATTACGTACGCTAAGTAATCGCTTCCAATTCCACCGTACTCTTCAGGCCATGGAATACCGGTTAAACCAAGCTCTGCCATTTGATCAAATAACTCTCGATCAAATCGCTCTTCCTCATCACGCTCAGCTGCTGTTGGCGCCACTTCATTCTTAGCAAAATCTCGAACCATTTTTCTTATCATTTCATGTTCTTCTGATAGTTTAAAATGCATCTCCGTCTCCCCCTCGTCCTTTTATAAAGCACGGCTAATAACAAGTTTCTGTATTTCACTCGTTCCCTCATATATTTGCGTGATTTTCGCATCACGGAAAAATCTTTCTACTGGATAGTCTTTCGTATAACCGTAACCACCAAATACTTGCACCGCCTCAATCGCGACTTCAACCGCTGTCTTAGAAGCAAATAATTTTGCAATAGATGCTTCTTTACCGCATGGTAATCCTTGTGCCCTAAGAGATGCCGCTCTATATACGAGTAACCTTGCTGCTTCGACACTCGTTGCCATATCTGCAAGTTTGAAGCCAATCCCTTGCTGCGCCGCAATCGGTTTCCCAAATTGCTCTCGTTCTTTTGCATAATCAATCGCACATGCAAGCGCCGCTTCAGCAATTCCTAACGCCTGTGCACCGATTCCAATTCGCCCAACATCTAAATTCGCCATCGCCACCTTGAATCCTTGTCCTTCTTCCCCAAGTAAATTCTCCGCTGGCACTTTCATATCTTCAAAAGTAAGTTGTACTGTACGAGAACCGAGAAGCCCCATCTTATGTTCATCTTTTCCGATGATTAAACCAGGTGTATCTTTCTCTACTATAAATGCTGAAATCCCGCTTTTCCCTGCCTCTGGATTTGTAGAAGCGAATACAATGTATGTACTTGCTTCACCACCATTTGTAATAAACACTTTCGATCCATTAATAATATAATGATCGCCTTTTTTCACAGCTCTTGATTTCAAACTCCCTGCATCTGATCCTGCATTTGGCTCTGTTAAAGCAAATGCACCTAAATATTCCCCGGTTGCAAGTTTAGAAACATATTTTTTCTTCTGTTCTTCTGTTCCGAAATATAAAATCGGATTCATTCCAACTGACGTATGTACAGCTAAAATTACACCAACTGTTGCACTTACCTTTGAGATCTCCTCAATTGCTAGAATGTAAGAAATAAAATCCATTTCTGCCCCGCCGTATTTCGCAGGCGCTGGAATACCCATTAATCCAAGCTCACCCATCTTTTGCAAAATCTCTTTTGGGAACACCCCTTGTTCCATGCTAGGAACAAAGGGAGCTATTTCCTTCTGTGCAAAATCCCGAACCATTTTCCTCATCATTTGCTGCTCTTCATTAAAACGAAAGTTCATATACTCCGCCTCCATTTGCTATATATCCTCTTAACAATTTGGTAAGACCACTATTTTGTAACAAAGGGGGAATTTATTCGTAAACGTAGAATCCACGACCTGTTTTACGACCTAACCATCCTGCATTCACATACTTACGTAATAACGGACATGGGCGATATTTACTATCTCCTAATCCTTCATGCAACACTTCCATAATGTATAAACATGTATCTAAACCGATAAAATCAGCGAGCGTCAAAGGCCCCATCGGATGGTTCATACCAAGCTTCATTACTTCATCAATTGCTTCTTTCGTCGCTACACCTTCATATAACGTATAAATTGCTTCGTTAATCATCGGTAGCAAAATGCGGTTTGATACGAAACCTGGGAAATCATTTACTTCAACTGGTACTTTTCCAATTTTTTTCGTAATATCTTTAATTGCTTCATATACCGCATCATCTGTAGCCAAACCACGAATAATCTCAACAAGCTTCATAACTGGAACTGGATTCATAAAGTGCATACCAATTACCTTTTCCGGACGTTTCGTTACCGCTGCAATTTCTGTAATTGGTAGAGATGACGTATTCGTTGCTAAAATAGCGTGATCTGGTGCGATTTCATCTAGATTCGCAAATATTTTCTTTTTAATATCCATTTTCTCAACAGCTGCTTCAATAATAAGATCCGCTTCTTTCACACAATCTAAATCAAGCGTTACTGTAAGACGATTTAATGTTTCTTCCTTCTCTTCTTCCTTCATGCGTCCTTTTTCTACTTGGCGCGCTAAGTTTTTCGTAATGATAGCCAATCCTCTATCTAATTGCTCTTGTTTTAAATCTTGTACCTTCACGTCATACCCTGCCATTGCACATACTTGCGCAATCCCTGATCCCATTTGCCCTGCACCAATTACAACAATCTTTTGTACACCCATTTTTTCTTCCCCCTTAATTGTTAATAAATTTTATACCCTCTGAACTTCAATCATCACTGCGTCCCCTTGACCGCCACCGCTACAAATCGAAGCAATTCCAATTCCGCCGCCGCGCTGCTTAAGTGCATGGATTAATGTTACGATAATGCGCGCTCCGCTTGCTCCAATCGGATGTCCCATCGCCACTGCGCCGCCATTTACATTCAATTTTTCTGGATCAATTCCTGCGATTTCTGTACTTGCAATTGCTACCGCTGCAAATGCTTCATTAATCTCGAATAAATCGATGTCTTCAATTGTCTTGCCCGTTTTTTCAAGCAATGCGTTAATTGCATAACCTGGCGTTCTTGGGAAATCTTTAGATTCCACTGCAATTGCTGTATGCGCCAAAATTGTCGCTAATGGCTTTCTTCCTTCTTGCTTCGCTCTGTCTTCGCTCATTAATACAAGTGCAGCACCACCATCGTTTAGTCCTGGCGCATTACCAGCTGTCACCGCTGCTGTCTTATCAAATACTGGTTTTAACTTTGCTAACTTTTCAATCGTTGTATCTTCACGCGGCGCCTCATCCTTTGCAACGACAATAGGATCGCCTTTTCTTTGCGGGATCGTTACTGGCACAATCTCCTCTTCAAAACGTCCTTCTTTATGCGCTGAAACCGCACGCTGATGGCTACGATATGCCCATTCATCTTGCGCTTCGCGAGAAATTCCATCTTCCTTCGCAACTTCTCCGCCATAAACACCCATGTGTGTACCTGAAAATGCGCATGTTAAACCGTCAGCAACGTTTAAATCAATAACTTCGTTGTTTCCCATTCTGTATCCCCATCTTGCTCCGCGTAAAATGTAAGGACTGTTACTCATCGACTCCATACCGCCAGCTACAATCAGTGATTGATCGCCAGTACGAATAATCTGATCCGCTAACGTAACCGCACGAAGCCCTGATGCACAAACTTTATTGACTGTTTCCGTCTGTACTTCCCAAGGGATTCCAGCAGCCCTTGCAGCTTGGCGCGATGGAATTTGTCCCTGTCCACCTTGAATAACCGTTCCAAATATAACTTCTTCAACATCACTAGCCGCAACATTCGCTCTTTCAAGCGCTGCTTTAATTGCAATTCCTCCAAGTTCCGTCGCTTTTACATCTTTTAAAGATCCTCCAAATTTTCCAACTGGTGTTCTTGCAGCACTTAAAATAACTGTTTTACTCATGTTTCTCTCCCCCATTTCATTTTTTAACACTGAGCGCTCGCTCGGTATCCCTACGTTGAGAAGAGGTGCAATCATTGCACCTCTTTCTAAAGTTGTATACATTCTTACAAACTACATCGCTTCTTTTTTCTGTCCGATAACAGATCGTTCTAAAATCTCTGTCACATCAAGAGTTTGGACTTTCTCTTCTACCTCTTTCGCTTTCGTTCCATCACTGATCATCGTTAAGCAATATGGACAACCTGTACCGATAATGGATGGCTGTACAGCTAATGCTTGTTCTGTACGAGCAACGTTAATACGAGAACCTGTTGTTTCTTCCATCCACATTAAGCCACCACCTGCGCCACAGCACATTCCAGTTTCACGGTTACGTGCCATTTCTACAAGATTCACTCCAGGAATCGCTTTCAAAATGTCACGTGGCGCTTCGTACACTTCGTTGTATCTTCCTAAATAACAGGAATCATGGTACGTAACTGTTTCTTCAATAGCGTGAACAGGCTTTAAGCGCCCTTCTTTCACCCACTGAGCTAACAATTCTGTATGATGATAGACTTCTGCTTGCAAGCCAAAGTCCGGATACTCATTTTTAAATGTGTTATAAGCATGAGGATCAATCGTAACGATTTTCTTCACTCCTGCCTTTTCAAATTCTTCGATATTCTTTGTCGCCATCTCTTGGAATACAAATTCATTTCCAAGGCGGCGTGGTGTATCTCCAGAATTCTTTTCTTTATTACCGAGAATTGCGAATGAAATGCCTGCTTCGTTCATTAACTTCGCAAATGATATTGCAATCTTCTGACTACGGTTGTCGTATGATCCCATTGAACCAACCCAGAATAAATACTCGAATTCCTCACCAGCTTTTGATTTTTCTTTTACAGTCGGAACTGTTACTTCGTCATCACCTTGGCGCCATGTTTCACGCTCTTTACGGTTCAGACCCCACGGATTCCCTTGACGCTCGATATTTGTCATCGCGCGTTGTGCTTCCGCGTCCATTTTTCCTTCTGTTAAAACGAGATATCGACGTAAATCAATAATTTTGTCAACATGCTCATTCATAACTGGACATTGATCTTCACAGTTACGACACGTTGTACATGCCCAAATCTCTTCCTCTGTAATAACATCTCCGATTAAACTCGGATCGTAAGCGAACGTTGTAGCCGCTGATTCTTGTTGTCCTTTTCCAGCTGCCATCATCGCTAACTGATTTCCTTGTGTATTATTGAAGGCAACTACTGGAACCCACGGTGCTTTTGATGTTACCGCAGCTCCTTTATCAGTTAAATGATCTCGAAGTTTTAAAATTAAGTCCATCGGCGATAACATTTTTCCTGTACCTGTTGCCGGACACATATTTGTACAACGGCCACACTCTACACAAGCGTATAAGTCAATAAGTTGATTTTGTCTAAAGTCTTCAATTTTACCAACACCAAATGTTTCTTGCGTTTCATCTTCAAAATCAATCTTTTCAAGCTTCCCTGGGTTTGAAAGACGACCGAAGAATACATTAGCTGGTCCCGCAATTAAATGCGCATGTTTTGATTGTGGAACATACACTAAAAACGTTAACAAAATTAGTAAATGCACCCACCAAGAAAAATAGAACACTGAAATGGCTACGGTTTCATTTATCCCGCTAAAAACGTAAGCGATTGCAGAAGCGATTGGTTCACTCCATGAAAGCTCCTCGCCATGCCATATAAGTCCCATACCGTTACCAAGTAGCACAGAAATCATTAAACCACCGATAAAGATAAGAACAAGACCTGATTTGAAGTTACGTTTTAAACGAACAAGCTTTTCTACATAACGTCTATGAAAAGCCCAAAATACTGCAATTAAAATAACAAGTGTGACAATTTCCTGGAAGAATGTAAATGCAGGGTATAGTGGTCCAAGTGGAAGATGTGATCCTGGTGCGAGTCCTTTCCAAACGAAGTCAATTGCTCCAAATTGGACAAGAATAAATCCGTAAAAGAACATAACGTGAATGATGCCGCTTTTCTTATCTTTCAGCAGCTTTTTCTGACCGAAAACATTGACCTTAAGGAGATCCCAACGCTCTTTAAAACGACGGTCAAATTCAATTTTTTTTCCTAATTGTATGTAGGCCATTCTCGTCCGTATAAGATATACAAACAAATATCCTGCATAAGCAATAACAGCAATGGCAGCCAGCCAATTAATGATCAGTAAGCTATTCATTTTTATGCTACCCCTCTCTTTGTAAGCCCTCTTTCTTTTTTGAATCTTCAAAAATATATAATTTTCTGAATTATATCCCCTACCCCCATTATATAATGAGTGAGCATTCAGTCAACAGTTTTTTGTTATAGAACAACACATTTTTTCATAAAGCTGTTTATTTCGGTGAAACTATAAAGTGAAACTTTAATCAGTAGGGGGGTTCATCCCCCACTGATTATTAGTTGAACCAATCGGGCTTTTACGGGCAGTCGATTTCCAAACTAACTTCTGCTTATTCATCAATTTTTGAAGCAGGAAGCTTACTGCCCTTTAAAGCGGGGTAAAGTGAAACTTTAATCAGCGGGGGTGGTTCATCCCCCACTGATTATTAGTTGAACCAATCGGGCTTTTACGGGCAGTTGATTTCCAAACTAACTTCTGCTTATTCATCAATTTTTGAAGTAGGAAGCTTACTGCCCGTTTAAGCGGGGTAAAGTGAAACTTTAATCAGTGCAACATACTATCATCTGATGAAATTTATAATAACAGCCGTGCTACCCGTATCATTTGTAACAAACTGAAGGTGAAAAGAATGCGAAGGAGGGAATTCACTGATGCTCTACTTATCTCTTTTGTTAATATCCATTGCTCTTTGGATTACAATTGACCTTTCATACGGGAGATTTCTTCATTTAAAACGGGTAAGCTCTCGCACTTTCCCTTTACGTCAAAGTGATTTTCACCTTTATACATACGGGAAAGATTTGTACGATGCCTTATTTACTGATATAAAACAAGCACAGCACCACATTCATATTTTATTCTTCATTGTAAAAAACGATAAAATCAGTCGTGAATTTTTAAAGTTGCTGATTGATAAGGCTCAGGAAGGAATTGAAGTACGACTTTTACTTGATCGATTTGGCAGCCATTATTTATCAAACGAATCTATTCGCTCCCTGCAAAAACATGGTGTATCTTTTTCATTTTGTCATAAGGTAAAGTTTCCTCTTCCTTTCTTTTCTGCCAATCAAAGAAATCATAGAAAAATTACAGTGATTGATGGGAAAACCGGTTATATCGGGGGATTTAATATCGGCGAAGAATATCTAGGGCATAATGAAAATTTAGGATTATGGCGAGACTATCATTTACGTCTTACAGGAGAAGGGGTTCAAGATTTACAAAAGCAATTTTTGCATGACTGGTTTGATGATACGAAACAGAATTTATTGAATGCTTCTCTCTATTTTCCAAAACAACACAAAGGTACCATCCTACATCAATTTATTCCGACTGATGGTGCTTATTTACAGCATACTTTTTTACATTTAATTAGAGAGGCGAAAAAAGAAATCTTTATCGGTACACCATATTTCATTCCAGGGAAAAAAATTATGGATGCCTTATTAAAAGCAAGAGAAAGAGGGGTTCAAATCACAATTCTCGTTCCAGAAAAAGCTGATCACCCTCTCGTTCGAGAAGCAAAATTCCCGTACTGCCGAAAATTAATACAGGCTGGTTGCAATATTTACGCATTTCAACAAGGTTTTTTTCACGCCAAAATTATTATAGTGGATGATGATATTTGTGATATCGGAACAGCAAACTTTGATATGAGAAGTTTATATATTAACCATGAAATAAACTGCCTGTTATATAATAAACATTTCATTCAAACAGTAAAAAATAAATTCCATGAAGATCTAGAGAATGCATCCGTACTTTCCTATAGCGATGTAAACCCACCTTCTCTTATCGATAGAGGAAAGGAATGGATTGGAACAATGTTTGCTTTCTTTTTATAGGAAAGACAATGAATAAAAGAGGTGTATCTCATATGATTATGCGATTTGGATATGTCTCACATGCAATGGCACTCTGGGACTGTTCTCCTGCCAAAACAATGACGTTTACAAGCTTTAAAAAACTCAGTAAACAAGAGCGAGAAGACAAACTGTACCATGTTATAAGGCAAAATTTAGAGCACACAATACGTATCCTTCATTACAATATAGCGCATGAAATCCCGCTATATCGCCTATCGTCTTCCATCGTTCCACTTGCAACACATCCCGAAGTCGAATTTGACTATATTGGGGTATTCACACCACTTTGGCGTAAAATAGGCGCTTTAATTAAAGAACACAATTTACGAATAAGTTTTCATCCAAATCAATTTACGTTATTTACAAGCGACAAGCCACATATTACTACTAACGCTATTACGGATATGACCTATCATTATAAAATATTGGATGCTATAGGCATTGCAGATTCTTCTTACATTAATATTCATGTAGGTGGAGCCTATGGAAATAAAGAAAAGGCAATTGAGCGCTTCCATGAAAACATAAAAAAACTTCCTGCACATATAAAAAAACAAATGACTCTTGAAAACGATGATAAAACATATACAACTTCTGAAACTTTATCAATTTGCCAAAAAGAAAATATCCCATTTGTATTTGATTATCATCATCATATGGCCAATCTTTGCGAGGAACCACTAGAGGGGTTGCTTCCTGCAATTTTTGAAACTTGGTCACATACAAATATCTCTCCTAAAGTTCACATTTCCTCCCCGAGATCGGAAAAAGAATTTAGGGCTCATGCTGAATATATCGATTTAGAGTTTATTAAGCCCTTCTTACACGTTGCAAAAAAAAACAATCATAATTTCGATATTATGATTGAAAGTAAACAAAAAGACTTAGCACTATTCCAATTAATAGATGAACTTTCTGCTATAAGAGGAATTAAAAGAATAGGTGGTGCAAAGTTACAGTGGTAAATTGTAACTTTGCACCATTATTTCAAAAAAGTAATTTTTATAGTAAAAAATATTCTATTTTATATGCTATTATTTAAATTAGCATTTTCTCCCCGAGATTCAACTTTATTGAAACGGAGTCATAATATGATTAATCAAAAAAAGTATATACAATCTGTCATAATATACATATTTATATTTGCTCTTTGGATATTCCTTATACCAAATGAGTTGAATATAAAAGAAATCGGGATTCTTTTCTTATTCTGTTTCGCTGCACTTTTTTCTTGCTATTGCTTATGTAAAGCGATTAGAAAAATGACGCATGGTGATAAATTATTTTGGATTTTATTATTATGTACTTGTCTATGCGGGTTAGCTATGGAGATAACTTTATTCCTTCATTCACTTTCTATTCATGAGCAAGTTATATTCTCATATAAAGCATTACCTTTTTTTATCATACAATATGTTTTACTCTTTGTTGGATTTGCTATAAAGTTTATAAAAATTTACTCTATTAAGGGTCTTGCTCAATTTTCATTCGATAGCATCTTTATTGTTATTATGAACATTTATTTCACTTTAACTTTTATCTTGGACCTTTCAAGCTTCCGTATGCTAACAAAGGAAACTTGGATTTTAATTGGCTATTTTATTGCACAATCATTAGTAATTTACGCAGTTATTAGTCTATATAGAAGAGAACAATATTCTTCTAGTAGAATCGCATTAATTATCGGTTTCACTATTATACTCGTATATGGTTACATTCATCTGTTTCAATTAAATTTTGGGATGAAAACTTCTCCTGAATTTAATTATTTAATACACACTGCTTCTATTTTATTAATTGGACTTTCTTCCATACTATATATCTTGGATAAACCAATGCAACATGAAACGAAAGCAAAATATTATCGATTCGATTATGTACGTTTCATACTACCTTATTTTAGTATAATTATTACTTTTTCCTTTATTATCATTCAACCTTGGGATGATAAATTTATGTTAATTGGTCTCGTATTATCACTTATTTTGTTATTCTTGAGACAACTTTACATATGGAAAGATAATCAAGCACTAATCCTTACATACGAACAGTTGACTACACAACTAGAGGACGAAGTTGAAGAAGGTGCATTTGCATTATCAAAAAGTGAACAACGCTATAAATCTTTATTCGAAGATCATCCCGATGCCGTTTTCTCTTTAAATATGAATGGTATTTTTCAACAATCTAATAAGGCGTGCGAAAGCTTATTTACTGCCTATTATTGCGAAGTAGCAAGCTATACTCTGGTACACTTCATTGATTCAAAAGACCACGAACTACTAAAGAAGGCTTTACAAATTACAAAGGAAGGCAGGCCACAAACGTTAGAAGTTCGTACAAAAGAACAAGAAGGCTATTATTATTATCTCCATATTACACTTATCCCTATTTTTATAAACAAAGAAGTGGTCGGAATGTTTGGGATAGCGCGTGATATTACCACTTTATATGAAAAACAAAAACAAGTAGAGCATTTAGCCTTTCACGATGCACTTACTGGATTACCAAATCGCCGAAAATTCGAAAAGGATTTAAAAGCCATGTTAAATACAGCACAAACTAACGCAAATGATGTTGCTGTCATATTCCTTGATTTAGATCGATTTAAAAAAATTAACGATAGACTTGGTCATGACGTCGGAGATTTATTATTAATTGAAGTAGCAAAAAGACTACGCGGTTGCTTGCGTTCAAAAGATGTCGTCGCTCGCCAAGGTGGAGATGAGTTTACAATTCTATTACCAGAAATGTACTCAGAAAAAAGTGCAATTTTTATAGCTGAACAGATTTTAACTATTTTAAACAAACCATTCTTCATTCAAGGCGAAGAACTCTCTATTACACCAAGTATCGGAATTGCGATGTATCCTGATTATGGAACTGATGTAAATGAGTTAATGAAAAATGCTGATATGGCTATGTACCGTGCGAAGGCAAATGGAAAAAACAGATTTGTTTTCTTCTCAAAAGAAATGAGTATTGCTCAAAATGAAATTCAATTCTTAGAAGGTGAACTTTCAAAAGCATTACAACAAAATGAATTTTTCCTTGAATATCAGCCACAAGTAAGCACAAAAACAAAACAAATTATCGGTTTTGAAGCATTAATACGTTGGAAGCATCCAAAACTCGGTATCGTATCTCCTGCCCAATTTATCCCTCTAGCAGAGGAAACCGGTTTTATTATTGAACTTGGCAATTGGATTTTACGTACTGCCTGTTTAGAGGCAAAAAGATGGCATAATCAAGGGTTTTCTCACTTAAAAGTTGGTGTGAATTTATCTGTTGTTCAATTTAACCATGCAGATTTAATCCCAACTATTTCAAAGGTGTTGGAAGAAACAGAACTGAAACCAGAAGCACTAGATATTGAAATTACGGAAAGCATCGCAATTAATCAAAATCAATCTGTAGTTGCAAAACTAGAACAACTTCAAAATCTCGGTATTCAAATTTCAATCGATGACTTTGGAACTGGTTATAGTTCTTTAGCTTATTTAACAAAATATCCAATTAACACATTAAAAATTGCTCGAGAGTTTATTTGTGGAATTACAACTAGCCCTTTAGAAGAAGCAATTGTCTCTTCCATTATTACACTATCAAAAGAACTAAATTTAGAAGTGATTGCAGAAGGTGTAGAAACAGAAGAAGAATGGGACTTTTTACATAGACAAAATTGTGATCACATTCAAGGGTTCTTTATTAGCAAACCTGTTTCTAGTAAAGACGTTTGGATGTTACTCCATAAAAAAACAACCGTCTAAATAAGGCGGTTGTTTTTTAAAACTCAAAAGGTAAATCTGCAGCTACTTGTACCTCTTGATCATTATGAGAAATTATTTGACTTTTCTCTAATGCTGTATCACCTAATGAAATACCCCATGCCATTGCTAACGTTAATAAACTACCAATAAGTAATTTCTTCATATTCCATCACCCACATTTTTTACTTTTAATATATCATGAAAATTTATTCACATTGTATGCAATTATGCATATCCACTTTTTAGGTTGTTTATCTGCTGATTTTATTTACAAGCGCTTCTTTATATGCATGCATTTCTAATATATCAAAAAAGAAACTTGCCTTCTTATATGCATCTTCAATCTCTGCCTCTTCATACTCCAACTTCCTTAGGCATTCACCTCTTTGATAATATAGCTGTCCAATTAATGCCATACTATTAATTCGGCATGATATTTCAATCGCTTTATTTACTTGATAAAGTGATTCTTCATATCGACTATCTAAGTATAATGCTTTTGCATGATTATACCTTACCTTCACGTCAAATTCTTCATTATCATGCAATGCCTCTAATTGTTTTAATATTTGTTCAAATAAATCAATACCCTTCTTCAAATAGCCATTTTCAGCATAAATGTTTGCAATTGCGTTTTCAATATAAAGATTCTGATATACATCTATTCCTGTCAATTGTTGATTGAGCAATTTCTTTAATTCTAAAATACAATATTCGTAATCGACTTTTTTCAATACGTAAGCAGCTACATAATATTGCCATTGAAGAAATTGCTGGAATTCAGGATGATATTCTTCCTTTTTCAGCTCATTCCATACTTTATTATAAATTTCTTTATATCTTTTTTGCTTACAAAGCATAATGACTTGATCTTTAAACTGTTTTTTTCTTTCAATATCCGAATAAATGAGTACCTCATAAAAATGAATAATGGGAATTTGTAATTTTGCTGCAATACCTTGCAATATATCCATACTTGGGTATACTGCACCCGATTCAATTCTGCTTACTTCCGATTGATGACATATGTTCTCGGATAACTGTTTTTGTGTTAATCCTCTCAACACTCTAATTTTCTTAATTTCACTTCCTAATTTCTCTGCGTGCATACTTACTCACCATCCCATTATAACAATCTAATTTTTTAAGTTGTCATACCACTACAATAATGTGAATTCGACAATTTTTGATATGAAATAATGCATAATATATATAAAATTCGGCAAATTTTTCATACAATTCATCTCACATACAATAATAGATTAGGAGTGTTATAGATGAATTATAGAAAACTTGCCAGTGCTTTCGTTACATTCGGTCTTCTTTATCCTTTATCAACAGAAGCTATTCATGCTCAAGAATTGGACAAAAGTGAAGTAAAAGTTGAAATTGCTCAGCCTGGTTTAACCATCGGGAAATTAACACAACCTCAAAATGATACGAAAGAAAATATTGCTAAAAAATATTTAAAAGGTGAGGTAAATGGGGCTAAAGCTCAACAAGAACAAGTCACTACTGAAAAAAATGTAGATTTCCAACCTACAAATAAAGAAAACAAAGAAAATCAAACCGAAGTTCGCCTCGCACAAACATATAAAAACTATAAAGTATATGGCCAAGATCTCATTGTAAAAGTAGATAAAAATGGAGTGATCACAACTGTTAGTGGTAAAGTTGTTCAAAATTTAAATCAACAACCTAATCTTACTATAACAAATTTTTTGTCGAAAAATGAAGTAAAATCTAAATTACGCGATATAGTTCAAATTCCAAGTGATGCAGTTGAGACAGAATTCTCTAGCGAAAACGTTGTTTATAAGAAGAAAGACGGCTATTATACATTCGCAACTGTTATTACATTTACTTATGAAAACAATGAACAAATTATAAACGGCAATGCTATCGTTGATCTAAAAACTGGCGAAGTACTTTTCCAAGAAAAATTCATTAAAAACAAAGAGAATAAGACTATAAATCAAGTAACATCACCTAGATTATCCTCTGCAAGTGAGCAAGGAACTGGGAAAAATGCACTTCAAGAAAACATCTCTTTCAATATTGCCAAAGGAACTGATGGAAAATTTTATTTAGCCGATTTATCACGCGGAAATGGTATTTATATTTATAATGCAAACTACGCCGATTCCCTCGGGGGATATAGTCAAGCTGGTTATCCAGGGACACTAATTTCAAGTAGCACTCCTAATTTTGTAGATAAAGAAGCCGCGGGCGCTATGAAGAACATGAGTGATATTTATGATTACTTTAAGAAAGAACATAATCTAAAAAGTTACGACAATAAAGATTCAAAAGTTGTTGCTAGTGTACACGGTTTTGATTCTACTGAAGTTAGTGATGGTGTAAAAGAAGACTATGTAAATGCATTTTGGCATCCTGCTTGGAACCAAATGGTATTTGGTGATGGTTTAGACGGAAAACTAACATCAGCTCTTGATGTAACAGCTCATGAATTTGGACATGCTGTATTCAGTGGCACGACGAAAAATAAAGTCGTGAGATATCCAAGCGCTGAAACATCCGCACTAAACGAAGGGTTAGCGGATTTCTGGGGTACACAAATCGAATATTACGTAAAGAAAGATAAAGGAAACTGGATTATGGGCGATACATTAGGTGGCCTAACAATTCGTGATATCCCAAGGGAAATTGGTGACGGCGGTCATAAACTATATACAAATTTACAAGATTTCTATAACGATGGTAATAATCAAGAATCACACGTGAATTCTGGTATTATTAGTCACGTATTATATCAATTAGCTGAAGGTAAAACATATAACGGTGTTGCTGTTCAAAAACAGGGCAATGAAAAAGTAAGCAAAGTTGTTATGCGTGCATTGCAAAATTACGCAACTTCCGCTGAAGACTTTGAATCACTTCAATCTCACATCGTACAAGCTGCAAAAGATTTATATGGCACTGACGTATCAAATGAATTTGCAAAGGCATTTGAAGCGCATGGTTACAAGTCGTTACAAAAAGTAAATCAAGTAATAGAAGTACAATAATTATAAAAAGAAGGTTACCTCTCATAGGTAACCTTCTTTTTATATCCAACCCTTTTCTTCCGCAATTGTAATTGCCTCAATTCTATTTTTCGCATCGAGCTTCGTTAATACTTCAGAAATATAATTACGTACTGTACCCGGTGAAAGATAAAGTGCCTTCGCAATTTCGTTTGCGGTCTTTCCTTCTTTCGCAAGCAACAATACTTCCTTTTCTCGATCTGATAACGGATTTTGCTCCTGCCATAAGCCAAACATTAAATCTTGGGAGACCTCTCGTTTCCCCTTCATTACATTACGAATTGCTGCCGCTAAATCTTCACTTGGGCTATCCTTTAATAAATAGCCGTGCACACCAGCTTTCATTGCTCTTTCAAAATATCCCGGCCGTGCAAATGTGGTTAAAATCATTACTTTGCATGATGATTTTTCTTTCTTTAACGTTTCAGCAACATCTAATCCACTTTGAATCGGCATTTCAATATCCATAATACTTATATCTGGTTTTAACGACTCAATTAATTTTAGGGCCTCTTCCCCATTTGCCGCTTGTCCAATTACTTCGATATCATCTTCTAGATCAAGTAGAGCTCCTAATGCACCACGAAGCATCCGTTGATCTTCTGCAATAATAATTCGAATCATGCCCTCACCTCATCTTTTCCTGTTCTAATAACAACTGGAACTTTTACTGTTAATAGCGTCCCTGGATTGATTGCACCTAGTTCAACAAATCCATCAATAAGAGCAATTCGTTCTTTCATGCCGCGGATACCATTTCCATCATGATTTTGATCCATTAAACCGATTCCGTTATCTTCTACTTTCAAAATCAGCTCACCTTGCGATTCTAATATAGAAACCGTGCACCTCGTTGCCTTGCTATGTTTTACAACATTTGTAACGGCCTCACGTAAACACATCCCGACAATATTTTGTTCAATTGGTGATAACGAGCTTGAGCTGGCTTCTTGCCTCACTTCTAATTCAATATTAGCTGCTTGTAAGATCGCTTTTATTTGCTCCAACTCTTCTTCTACCGTAATCATGCGCATATCAGAAATTAATTCTCTCAGCTGTTTTAAGGCTGTACGAGATGTCTGTGTAATTTCCTTCGCTTCCGCACTTGCACGCTCTGGATTTTTCACAATTAACTTCTCAACGAGCTGACTTTTCAAAGTAATAAGAGATAACGTATGCCCTAATGTATCATGAAGATCTCTTGCAATCCGCTGCCGTTCTTCACGTTTTACTAAGTCTTTAATTTGCTCGTTTGCTTCATTCAGCTGGTTCTTTAACATCTTTTTCTGATTAAAATTGCGCATACCAAATGGCGTAAGAAGCATTAAAATAAACATCGGAACGATATTTACTAAACTTGTAGTTGTTAGTTGACTCATATTTACAAATAAAAATGCTCCAAGCATTATAACTAACGAACATAACAGCACTCGAAATACTTTCTTATTTGGCGCAAATCCCATCGCACTTGCTGTGAAAAAGCCAAAAAATATCATAAAAGGATTATAAAATAAAGCAAATAAAAAGATGAGTACCATTTGAATACACGCCCAAAAAACAAACGTCCTCTGAACAAAATAAAGCTGACGGTATGTGACGATAAAAATTATCAACATACCGCTTCCTATTACAAGCTTCCATCCTGATGCCTGCGCTAAGTGATAAATTGGAAATAATAGATAAACAAACCACATATACGGGAAGAATCCCATATGTTTCGGAAAAATCTCAATCCTCTTCTTCTCTATCATTTATACCGCTTCCTGTCTTTTTCTTATATATATTGATACTACAACAAATATAAAGAAATAACCTCCTAATACCGCGATATTTTCCCATCCAATTGATTTTCCAGCTACAATATCCCACGCACCACTTCCGAAATGGTATGTCGGTGTCCATTCACCAATCGTTCTTAATATTTTTGGGAATACTTCAATCGGCATCCATAACCCACCAACTATAGCTAAACTCATATTTAAGATATTTGCTAAGCCAGCAGCTGCGTCCGCTTTCTTAATGGAACCTATTACTGTTCCTAACGCTAAAAATGGTGTTACCCCTAACAATAACCATAACCCCGCACCAATCCATTGCCCTACTGTTAACTCAACATGATTAATCAATATCCCTGCTATAAAAATAACTAAGATTGAAAAAGCATTCACCACTGTTTGGGCAATAATTTTAGCAGTTATATACGCACCCTCTGGAAGTGGTGTGATTTTCAAAAGATGTGTCCATCCTTGCCCTCTTTCCTGAGAAAGTCTCACACCAAAACTAAAGAGTGCAGTCCCTACAATACTGAAAGTTGCCATCGAAATTAAATAGTGTGCTTTCCACGCATCTCCGTTTTGTGGTACTTGAACAACATTTGTGAAAATGTAGTAAAACATAACAGGCATTAATAATGAGAAAAAGATAAATAATTTATTGCGAAATGTACGTAAAATTTCTATTTTACACTGCATCCATAACGCTCTCATGCGATTTCCCCCTTCTGATTTGCGACGAACTGTTCAAATGCTTCATCAAGGCTTCCACGTTCAACTGAAACATCTGTTACAGGTAAACTCCTTTGATAAATGGCTTTTAAAGTTGCATCCGTATCCTCTGTTGTTAAAATGAAGCGTCCTTCGTTTGACTTTACTTCTGTTACATTTGGTAATTCCTTTAGTAACTTTGTAGGAATGCTTTCCTTCGAGTAAAATGTGATTGTTTTTCGCGAAATCGTTGCTTTCATTTCGTCTGGTGTACCATCTGCGATAATCTTTCCATTCGCAAATAATAAGATACGATTCGCTAAAGCATCTGCTTCTTCTAAATAATGCGTCGTTAAAATAATCGTTTTCCCTTCACTTGCTAACTTTCGAATCGTTTCCCAAAACGTTCTTCGAGACGTAATATCCATTCCAACTGTCGGTTCATCTAAAAATAGCAAATCTGGATTTCCTGCAAGTGCGAGTGCAAAGTTTAACCTTCTTTTTTGCCCACCTGATAATTTCTCACATCTTTGCTTTCGCTCCGATTCTAAATTTGATAGCTGTAATAACGTTGCTTTCTCTACCGGACTCGTATAATAACTACGGAACAACTCAATTGCCTCTTCGACTGTAATACTATCAATGACACTTACTTCTTGTAACATCGCACCGAGGCTATTACGAACATCTCTATGCTTTGGACTCTTTCCAAATATAGAAACAGTTCCTTCCGTTGGATCCTTTAATCCAAGCATCATTGACATCGTCGTTGTTTTACCCGCACCATTCGGTCCAAGCAATGCTACGATTTCTCCTTTATTTACATGAAATGAAACGTTATTTACTGCGTTTTTATGTTTAAATGTTTTAGAAACACCATTTACTTCAATAATCTTTTCCATCTCTCCACCCCCGCTGTTTCTTATATTTACATTGTATTACTTGGAAAACTTAGGAAACAGTATGATGCGTCATGACATCGATATGACAATTGTCATGTATTCTTTATGAGAGGAATCAATCCGCATACTGCAAGCGAGTAGCAGGACGAAAATAAACATGATACAATCGGGTAAGATATATATTCGAGGAAGGACAGTGGTTTTCATGATTATTCGTAATGAACAAGATTTAGAAGGCTTACGAAAAATCGGCCGCATCGTTGCGCTTGCACGTGAAGAAATGAAAAAAGAAGCGAAGCCAGGTATGACAACGAAAGAGCTTGATTTGATCGGTAAAAAAGTATTAGATGAGCATGGTGCTATTTCTGCACCTGAAAAAGAATATGATTTTCCAGGTGTAACTTGCATTAGTGTAAATGAAGAAGTTGCTCATGGTATTCCAGGAGATCGTGTATTAAAAGAAGGCGACTTAGTAAACGTCGACGTATCTGCTGCACTTGATGGCTATTATGCAGATACAGGTATTTCCTTTGTACTTGGAGAAGACGAAGCAAAAGAGAAGCTTTGCCAAGCAGCAGTTGATGCATTTTGGGCAGCAATGAAAAAGGTTAAAGCTGGCTCAAAACAAAATCAAATTGGTCGTGCTGTTTCAAACTTCGCACATAAAAGTGGATACAATGTTATTCAAAACTTAACTGGTCACGGCATTGGTCTTAGCTTACATGAAGCACCAAATCATATTTTAAGCTACTATGATCCAATGGATAATGCGCTTCTAAAAGACGGTCTTGTTATCGCTGTTGAACCGTTCATCTCTATGAAAGCTGATCATATTATTGAGCGCGGTGACGACGGTTGGACATTCGTTACACCTGATAAAAGCCTTGTTGCACAATGTGAACATACCGTTGTCGTAACACGTGGTGAACCAATAATCTTAACAGAAATCTAATATAAAAAACGGCTGTTTTGTAGATTTATTCCACATAGAACAGCCGTTTTTTAATTTTGGGAAAATATGTGAACTATTGTTGAACTCTTTATCATTTAAGTATATAATCTTTAGCGGAGGTTACTTAAGCTTATCTTTACTAAAAAGATATTGTAACTAAGGAGGAAAACACCTTCTTTTTTACTGCTTAAACAGTCTCAAAAATGACCGTAGTAACGGGTTAGTCGAATATTCTGTAATCCTTATATTCCTCTAACAATGTAAGAAACTATCATCTTTCAACTTCGGTCCACTAATCGCACAACTCTCTTTAGACAAAATAAACAACTATTTTCAAAGTACATATTGTCTTCATTCTGACCAAAACCAACCCTATCTAGATTTTTATTTCCACATAACTTTAAGGCAAAATAAGCCTTCACAAAGGGATACACTACCTTGGTTAGTATGTATCGTAAAACTTACCTTTATAACCATTCTTTTTTACTAGATATACATGAAAACTATCTCACATATAAAGGTCTGATATCATTCTTTATATCAGTATTTTTTTCGACATTTTTTGTCGAATTGTGTATATTTCCACAGAACTGTGTAAATATACATTTTGTTTTACGTTAAACAATACTACTTTGAACATAATCCTGTTTGTCTGAGAACGCGTATCGAAACGGAGGGATAGCAAAAAATAAATAGCTTATAACAAATACTTTTAATATTCCATTTGTTCATATGGAATAAGTCCCCAATGGACAAATGAATGTTCAGAGGAGGAAACATGAAAAAACTTTTCAATGTATGTTTAATTGTATTCGTACTATTTTCGCAACTTGCTAGTTTTCCATACAATCAAGTAAAAGCGGAAACCTTAACAGGAGATTCCTTATTTGACACTGTTGAAATGAAAGATGCAACGAATCATATTATTGACGAAGCATTAAATCCTAACAACTTAGTAAAGATAGGATCAACCATTCAAGTAGAATACGCTTGGTCAATAAAGGATCAACAAGTTGCACACGCAAATGATACAGCAGTAGTTCAAATACCACTTGCATTAAAAGTATCTAAAGATTTGCAAGGGAATTTAGTAACAGATCAAAAAAATATTGGTCAATATTTTATAACAGCTAAAGATAATAAATTAAAATTAATATTTAATGATCAAGTAGAAAATTTGAAAGACGCTAAAGGAAAAATTAAAGTTGATACCGTGTTTAACTCAACTTTAAAAACTGGGGAAAAATCAGTTCAAATCGCTTTTCCTTTAGGAACAATGGTTCAGCCTATATCAGTTCCTGTTCAGGTAGAAGACTCTAAAGAAGCTGGCACCAAACAGGATACTAATAAACCAGTGCAAGATCCAGTGGCTAAACCTGTTACTGATAATCCGGAGCAAGATCCAGCAACTAAACCTGTTACTGATAATCCGGAACAAAACCCAGCAACTAAACCTGTTACTGATAATCCGGAACAAAACCCAGCAACTAAACCTGT